>NZ_JAWHNU010000025.1:0-80238 GCF_032582135.1 Pseudomonas syringae group sp. J309-1
CCACGGTCTGTACTGTTGCAGCAGTCAGATGCGAACTGTTCGTCCCACCACCCCTTCAAGTCTAACCATACAAGCGAGGCTTGCCCGCGATAAGGCTGAATACGATAGTCCTGATATCTGCGGTGCCCTTATCGCGGGCAAGCCTCGCTCCCACAGGGACGGTGTGCTCCTGAAATCCGTTTTTACTTCACCATCACTGCTTTAAACAAAGCTGACTGAATGAACCGATCCAGCCAGCCACGCAACTTCGGATACGGACTTGTCGCGAACCAATCCGGATCCACCGCGCTGAATTGCCGTATGAACGGCGCGACCGCGGTATCTGCCAGACTCAATCGATCCTTTATCAGAAAATCCCGGTCCTTCAAGCGCGCTTCCAGTTTCTGCAAGAACACCTCGCCCTGTTGCCGGTAATGCGCCTGCGGATATTCCGGGTGGCGCACGAAGTATTTGTAGCGATCCAGATGCTGCTTGAACACCTGATCGTTCTCTTCGATCAACGCCTGAATGTCCCGGCGGCCGTCGCCGTTGTCGATCAACAGCCAGCCATCCGGATCATTCTGCGCCAGCGCCCAGTGCATGATGTCCAGGCTCTGGTCTATTACCTGATCTTCAAGCACCAGTACCGGCACCGTACCTTTCGGCGATCGCTCAAGCATCTCCGGCGGTTTGGCCTTGAGGCTGACTTCGTGGATTTGCACGGCGCAGCCTGCATAGCGCAGGGCCGCACGGGCACGCATGGCGTAAGGGCAGCGGCGGAACGAATAAAGCACTGCCTTCATCAGTTACTGACCTCGACCGTACTCAAGCCATTGCCCTGACGCTTCACCTGAATCTGCACCGGAATCCTTTCGTGCATTTCCTGCACGTGGGAGATCACCCCGACCTTACGGCCTTGAGCCTGCAAGCCATCCAGCGCGTCCATGGCCAACTGCAGGGATTCGGGGTCGAGGCTGCCGAAGCCTTCGTCGATAAACAACGATTCGATTTTCAACGTGCTCGATGCCATGGAGGCCAGCCCGAGTGCCAGCGCCAATGAAACCAGGAAGGTTTCGCCGCCGGACAGGGAATGCACTGAGCGCAGTTCGTCGCCCATTTCCGTGTCCATCACAAGCAACCCGAGCATGCTGCCGCCGCGCTTGAGGCGGTAACGACGCACCAGTTGCTTGAGCTGGGCGTTGGCATGATGCACCAGCAAATCAAGGTTGTAGGCCTGGGCAATCTTGCGGAATCGGTCGCCTTCGGCCGAGCCGATCAGCGCCGCCAGTCTTGCCCAGCGCTGGTATTCGCTATAAGCGTTGGCGATCTGCTCCTGCAATTCGCGGCTGGCGTTGTTGCGGCGCTCGTCTTCGCTAAGTTGCGCGCGCAGATCAGCGCATTGCTGTTCCTGTTCGGCGCACAGCTTTTGCGCCTCCAGCAAGGCAGCGGTCAACTGTTCGGCATCGGTCACGTCGCTGTGATGGGCCTGATGCTGTTGCAATTGCTTGTCCCGTTCCTGAAGCAGGACGCGACTTTGCTCCAGGGTCTTTTCGCTCTGCTGCAATTGTTGACGCAACTGGCTGACACCTTCGTCGCTGTAGCCGAGCAGCACCTCCAGGGCGGCGTCATCCAGCTCGGGATGAGCGCTGCGCCACTCGTAGATATGCTGATCCAGCTCGGCCACCTCTTGCTGCAATGCCTGCAAGCGCGACTGTTCGCTTTCGAGCCCCGTGGCCAGTTTGATCAACTCGCTACGTGCCTGTTGCAGCTCATCGCTGACGGCGGCTTGCGCCCGACGTGCCTGTTCCTGCGCGGTTTCAAGTTGCTGCTGCCATTGCTCGGCGCTGGTGTGGTCGCCCAGCATTTCAGCCAGGCGTTGTTGGCTGGCCAGTTGCTGGGCTTGCAGGTCGGCGAGGCGTTGTTGCTGTTTCGCACGCTCCTGTTCCAGATTGTGCTGGCTGTCCTGTTCGCGTTCGATCCGACGTGCGCGCTCAGCGTGTTCCTGTTGTTCTTCCTGTTGGCGGTCCAGTTGTTCCAGACGCTGGGCGATATCGTTGTCCAGTTGCATGAAACTGTCGGTGGCCGCTTCCCGCCAGCGTGACAGGCTTTCGGCGGGCAGCAGCGGTTCGAATTCTTGCAGTGCGGCTTCGAAGGCCTGATTATCCAGCGCAATATTGCGCTGTTGATCGTCGAGCATTTTCATCGCGTGCTGGCTGGCATCGCGGGCACTTTGTACGTTTTGCTGCAACTGCTCGGCATCCTGCTGCACTTTGAGCAGCAGTCGCTGGCGCTGCTCGCTGGTGGCGATTTCTTCAGTCAGTGCATGCAGCCGCTCGCTCAGCCAGTCGCTGCGTAGCTGTTCGGGTTGTTCCAGCAAGCGCGCATAAAGCGGATGCGCTTCAAGTTCAGGCGTGAGCTTTTGCAACTGTTCAGAGAGCTGTTCCAGTTGCGGCCGGGCCTGTTTCAGGCGGGCGTTGAGTTCGGTGACTTCGGCACGCAACTCGGCGAGTTTTTCGCTGAGCTGGCTGACCTTCAATCGCGCACTGTTTTCTTCACTGTCGTCATGGCCGGACAGCGCCTGGAGCAGGGCGTCAGACTGATGATAAGGATGATCTTCGCTGCCACACACGGGGCAAGGCTGCTGATCAATCAACTGAGCGCGCAGCTCTTCAACGCTGGCGCTGCGGGCCAGGCGCTGACGTTGCAGCAGCTCGACAGTGACTTTCAGCGCCTGCTCGGCGGCTTCATGTTCGGTCTTGAACTGCAGACCGCTGGCAATGCTTTTGTTGCGCTGCTCATTGGCCTGCTGTTGCTGCAACTCGACATCCTGCAGACGTTTTTCGATGTCCTGATGCCGTTGCCAGATGCGCTCCAGGGAGTCGATAGCGCTGTGTTGCTGGCGATTGTCGTGGAGCAATTGACCGAGACGCTGGATCTCGGCATTGACTGCTTCGGCCTTGACCTGTGCTTCGCTGTACAGCCCTTGCAGGGCGTTGCGCCGGTCAGTCAGTTCCTGCTCGGCACGGGTCGAATTCTTTTCCAGTTCTGGCAGTTCTTCACGGCCTTTATTCAGCCGCGCGCTAAGCTTGACGGCTTCCTGCAAGCGCGGCCGATAGGCCGTCCACGCTTTACTCAGAGGTGCGAGTACGGCGCTTTTTTCCAATTGCCCGGCAATGGTTTGCAGGCGTTCATCCAGCAAGCGCTGTTGATCGAGCAACTGATTCAGCGCCGCCTGGCTGTCGGCTTTTGTGCGCTCGGCCGCTTCGGCGTGGAGCGTTGCGTCCTGCACTTCCTTGTTCAGGTGCGTGAGGTTGCCTTGCTGTTCGAACGCCTGACCGATGATCGGCGCGGCGGTTTTTTTCTGTTGTTCGGCCAGTTCAAGAGCGCTAGTGGCGGCGAGCAGCTTTTCTTCAAGCCCGGTTTGGCGCGCTTGCAGGTCATTCTGGCGTTGCGCGTGCTCGGCGATTTGCGCGCTGAGCGGGTTCAACTGGGCGTCGAGTCGATGGCGCTGGGCGAACAGGTGCCGCTGCGGGGCAAGGCGTTCCAGCTGGCCGAGCAACTGACGCTGACTGCTTTGGTTTTCCCAGTCCTGCTGGGCGCTGGCCAATTGTTCACTGGCGCTCAGGTGTTCGTCTCGCAGGCGTAGCAGTTCGGTGAGCCACTGCTGCTTGAGTTCCAACTGACGCTGTTGCGCTTGCTGGGTCTTGAGCTGTTGTTGGGCTTCGCTGAAATGTTGTTCCAGTTCTGCGCGCTGCTCCGGCGGCATGGGCGCGATGCCCGTCGCCATTAGCTTGAGATCCTCGTAGAGCTTTTCTGCCTCTTTGCTCTTGCTGAAAGCCCGGCGGCCCAACTGGCTGTAGATCGCCGTATCAGTAAGCTTTTCCAGCAGTTCGCTGCGCTCTTTGTCATCCGCTTTAAGGAAGGCGCTGAATTCGCTCTGAGCGAGCATAACTGCCCGGGTAAACTGCTCGAAGTTCAGGCCCAAGCGGGCTTCAAGCATGGTTTTGTATTCGGATTTGTTCTGCGTGCTAAGGATCTGTTCGCTGTCCAGATCGGTCAGGGTCTGACGGCTGGCCTGGAGTTTTTTCGTGGCGTTATCCCGCGCGCGGTTGGTTTCCCAGCGAGCGCGGTAGCGGCGTTTGTCGATCCCAACGAAATCCACCTCGGCATAACCGCTGCCGGTGCCACGCCGTAGCAAGGTGCGCGGGTCGTTGGTGCTGATGTCGCCGTCGATTTCCGGAACCCGTGACTGGCCGATGTTGCTCAGGCGCGGGATGGCCCCGAACAGCGCCAGACACAGTGCGTCGAGCAAGGTGCTTTTGCCCGCGCCAGTCGGCCCTGTAATGGCAAACAAACCGGCGCTGGCCAACGGCTCTGCGGTGAAGTCCAGTTCGAACGGACCCGCGAGGGAGGCGAGGTTTTTCAGGCGGATGGCGAGAATTTTCATGGTTGCTCGCTCTCCAGCTGGACTTCCTGCAACAGGGTGGCGAAGTCGCTCAGGGTTTGTTCGTCGACCTCGCTGCCGTAGTTATCCAGCCACGCGCGGCTGAACAGTTCCTGGGGGCTGAGCTGATCCAGCTCGATCAGGCCTTCGTCGCTGTCGCCACCGTCACCGCTGCCTTTACCGGCATATTCGGCGCCGATACGTACCAGGCGCACGGCTTTGCCTTGCAGGGCTTCTTCGATCTGGTTACGCAGGTCCGGCTGCGGTTCGTCCAGGCGGACCCGAACTTCCAGCCAGGGCTGGCGATCAACGTCGGCCAACAAGTCGATGTCCGGCAAATCCTTAAGCTGCAACAGCAGCTCGGCCAGCGGTGCCGGGCCGATTCGTTGCAGATTGACGGCGCGGGGAATCAGCAGGGTTTCGACGCTGCGCAGTTGCTCGCCGTCGCAGTCAATTTCGAGAATCTGGTGTTGATAGCCAATCTCCGAAAACGACAAAGGAATGGGCGAGCCGCAATAACGAATGCGCTCTTCGCCGTTGACCCGCTGCGGTTTGTGCAAATGGCCGAGGGCGACGTAAGTGATGCTCGGGCCGAACAGGCTGGCGGGCAGAGCTTCGGCGTTACCGATAATCAGGCTGCGCTCGGAGTCTTCCGACACCGAACCACCGGCCATGTGGGCGTGGCTGATGGCGATCAGCGCCTGACCCGGCTGGCGTTTCAGATTAGCCGCTTCGATCAGCAGTTCGTGTACGCGGCCAATGCCACGCAAGTAATCGTCGCCCAGTGTCGCGCCGGTGACTTCAGCAGGGCGCAGGAAAGGCAGGGCCAGGCACCATGCGCCGATTTCACCTTTGGCGTCGGGCAGTGGCAGCAACAGGCGTTCGACATCCAGCGTGCCGTCATCAAGCCACAGTACGCGGCCCAAGGCATGGGTGCGCAAGCGGCGCATTAAGGGCGCGGGCAGTTCGATGCGCGAACCGGAGTCGTGGTTGCCGGCAATCATCACGATGGTCAGTAACGGTTGCTGCTCGTGGGCGCTGACGATGAAGTCGTACAGCCGCTCCTGGGATTTGACCGGCGGGTTGACGGTGTCGAAGATGTCTCCCGCGATCAGCAGTACATCGGGCTGGCGCTCTTTCAGTCGGGCCAGCAGCCAGGTCAGAAAGCTGGCGTGTTCGAAGTCCCGCTCCTGGCCGTGAAGGTTCTGGCCGAGGTGCCAGTCGGAGGTGTGGAACAGTCGCATGGGTAATCTCAATCCTGAATTGGGGGCTTGGCCGGTTGAATGCGCTTTTGAACCTGTGCAATTTCTGTGTGAATTATAAGTCACTGAATGCATGCGATTTTTATGTGGGAGCGGTGCTTGCCCGCGATAAGTGCGACGCAGTCTGAGGAATAGATCGCGGTGTTCTTATCGCGGGCAAGCACCGCTCCCACATTGAACCGGGTTTGCCGCGAGTTAGCGCGGTACCACAGGGCATGCGCAGTCGACCAAGGTTTTCTATTTTGGATACAACGGCGGCAAGCTTTGCTCGCCGGTCGCGTCCTGAATGTGTTCGGCGGCGGGCAGGGTGCGTACTGCTCGCCATAGTTGTTCGCCCAGCCACAGCTGGCCGGTTTCGCTGTACAGCGCGCCATTGAGGCCATCCAGTGCGTCGGACAGCGGCACGAAGCGGGCGGCCATGTCGGCCAGGGTTTCCGGTTGCTGCCGCGCCCAGGCATCCAGTGCCTGTCGGGTCGCTTGCGGGTCATTGGCGAGGCAGGCGCGCTTGAGATCATCCAGCACCGTACGCGGACTGGGTCCTGTTTGCACGGCGCGGGCCACGGCAGGCTGGCTGCGGGCACGCCACCAGAGCACAAAACCGATCAGCGTAGTGAACGCGAAAAACAGTGTGCTCATCTGCCACGGCCAGACGGGCGGGCCGATCACGGTAACGCCGTTCAAATCACTGCTGACTGGTGTGTCTACCGCCAGGCTCGGGTTGATACTGATCTGCAAGGTGCGGGCGGGCAGACTGGTGTGTTCCAGATGGTCTTCCAGAGTGTTCCACCAGACCACGTCCACGCTCGGTAAATCAATGGCACCCGGGCGAGTGGGCACCAGTGCCTCGCGCTCTTCGCGAGTGCCGATCAGGCCGCGATCGCTGGTTACATTGGCCAGTTTGGGCTGGTCCGGATAACGTCGCAGGGCGCTGACTTCAGTGGCAGGCAAGGGCGGCAGTTGCGCGCCGGACAAGCCTTCGACTTTGACGGTCATGGTACGGGTCAGGGAGTCGCCCACTTGGCTTTTGCCGGGTTCCGGGCTCCAGCTTTCGCTGAGGTTGACACTGCGCGCGGGCAACCAGGGCGCATTGGCCGGGTAATTGGCGGGCTTGGGTTTGACCGTCAAAGGCAACTTTGCAGAACTGACACGCATGACTTTGCCCGGCTGTGGGCCGAAGGGCGTGCCGGGTTCATTGCTCGACTGGCCTTCACTGTTGGGCTGAACCAGAGTCGCGCTGAACGTCTGCGGCGGGATCACCAGCGTGCCGCTTTGTTGCGGATAGATCGCGTAGCGCATCTCGATCACGCCGTGACGGATGCCGTTGATGAGCTTTTCATAGGTGCGCGAATCGCCGAGTTTTTCGACTCGCGCTTCAGGCACTTCCAGTGGGCTCAGGTTGCTGTCATCGAACAGCGACACCGAGTGATAGACGCGTAGGGTCAATGCGGCCTGGGCCTGGACATATACATTGTCTTTATCCAGGGTCGCTTCGACGAACACCGGAGCCTGTTGGCTGGCGTGATCCGGGTTGTCGCTTTGCGTGACTTGCAGGGTGATCGGCTGGCTTTTCAGCGCGCCCAGTTGCAGGGAAGGCACCTCCACCGAGCCGGTCTGTTTCGGCAGCAGCGTGATGATCCAGCGCGTGGTTGCCTGATTGCCGCCATCCAGCGTGTTGAGTCGGTTGATCTGACGAGTGCCACCGACGTCAAAGCTACCCTCAAGGGCGCTCAGGTCAGGCTTGCCGAACTGAGTGACGTCGCTGGTTTCCAGGGTCAGCTCCACTGTTTCCCCGGAATTGAGTCGCGTGCGGTCGACACTCGCCACCAGTTCCGCAGCCTGACCCGGCAGCGCAACGAGGCTGAGCATCAAGCCGAACAATAGGGTGTAGGCGCGACTCATTGGGTTTTTTCCTGACGCTGTTGCTGTTCGTACCAGAATTTACGCCGTAGCAGCTCGCCGGGATCATCCGGGATCTGCCGCAGCCATTGCTCCAGCGCCTGACGCCTTTCGCCATTGATGTTGCCGTCGGCGGGCCGGATCGGTGGCCGGGTGGTTTCCTCGTCATCCATGGGGGAGCCGGATTGCGGATTGCCTTTGGTCTGCGCAGACGACTCTCCGGGTGATGGTTCACCATCGGCACTGTTTGCCTCGGCAGACTCGGTTGCTTGCTGGTTCTCGGAGCGTTGACTGGCAGCGGCCTGATTCTGCGGGTTTTCGCCGTCATTATCGTCGTCGCGGGTTTGAGCCTGATCAGCGTCATCAGGTTCCGCGGCCTTCTTCTGTTCCAGTGCTTGTCCCACCAGCGCTTTGTTTTGCAGCGCAGGTTGCAAGTCTGGCTGGCTTTCCAGTGCCTGTTCGTAGGCGTCCAGTGCTGCTTCCAGGTCGCCATTGTGCGCGAGCGCATTGCCGCGATTGTAATGGTCGGCGGCGCTGCTGCCCTCGGCAAAACGCTGGGCGGCGCTGGCGTAATCTCCGGCCTGAT
Organism: Pseudomonas syringae group sp. J309-1; assembly: GCF_032582135.1. NCBI lineage: Bacteria > Pseudomonadati > Pseudomonadota > Gammaproteobacteria > Pseudomonadales > Pseudomonadaceae > Pseudomonas > Pseudomonas syringae group sp. J309-1. The sequence continues at coordinate 8,168 of NZ_JAWHNU010000025.1, forward strand.
AGAGCGCGATGCCTTTCCATTGTGGATTTTCGAAGTGTTGTGCGGCTTCAGCAGGGCGTTGCTCTTCAAGCAATCGCTGGCCCTGCTGGTCGGGACGCAACCACAGATCGGCAAAGTCGAAAGCGTAGCTGTTTTGTGGCAGTACCAGCAGCAGTGGCAGGCACAGCAACCAGCCTCGACGCCCGGCACAGGCGGCCAACAGCAACAACGGCAGCAGGAACCAGTAACCCTGGTCGCTCCAGCTGTCGAGCTGGATCAGTTGTCCGTCGCTTTGCACCTGTTTCGGGCTGTCCAGCAAACCCAGTTCGCGCAGGTCCTGGTCGTCCATGCGCAACTGTCGGTACTGGCCGCCGACCTGCCCGACGAAGTCAGTAAGGCTGGCGCTGTCCAGACGCGGCAACAGGATCGCGCCCTGGTCGTCTTTGAGCAGACCGCCTTTTTCCTGCTCGACCGGTGCGCCTTCCGCTGTACCGACGCCGAGAATCAGCAATGGTGGAGACTGGCCAGCCAGCGCCTGTCGGATGCCCTGGCGTTCCTGCTCGCTCAATGACGACCCGATCAACAGCAAGCGCCCGCGTCCCAGCTCGCCTTGCTTGAGCAAGGCCAGCGCTTTGTGTACGGCCAGATCTGCACGATGCCCGGCCTGCGGCATGATCGACGGTTTGACCGCATCCAGCAGGTTGCGAATCGTGATCTGGTCGTCGGAGAGCGGTACCAGTGTGTGGGCGCTGCCGGCGTAGACGATGATCGCCGTCTGCGAGTCGCTGCGCGCCTGCAGAAGGTCCAGCAGCTTGCGCCGGGCCTGTTCCATCCGGGTCGGCGGGGCGTCGGTGGCGAGCATTTCCGGGGTCAGTTCCAGCAGTACGACCAGGGGATCAACCGGCTTCTGGCTCAGTTGTTCAACCCGCTGCCAGCCGGGGCCGAGCAGTGCGAGCAAGGCCAGCAGCCAGGCAATGCCGAGCACCACCCACGGTTTTTTACTGTCGCGACCGCGGCCGCCGCTGAGCAGCACGGAATGAAAAGCCGCGGGCAGAATCATTTGCCAGCGCCCGGCACGTTTCTGTCGGTGCCAGAGTTGCCAAAGCAGCCAGCCCAGCAACGGCAGAAGCAGTAACCACCAAGGGCGGAACCAGTGCGGCCAGAGCGCAATCATCGGCGGCGCCCCAGACGTTTGACTTGCTGCCCGACCCGCTGACGCCAGTGCTGACCGTCGCGGATGAAGCGTTGACGAGTGAGCAGCCGATGAACGGGATTGTTTGGCCAGCGTTCATGAACTACCAGCAACACGCTGCACAGCATCGCCAATGCCAGCGGCCACTGATAAAGCGCATGGGCCGGGCGTGCCTGAGTCTGCTGCTGAGCCACGGGCTCCAGCGCGTCGAGGGTCTGGCGAATTTTTTCCAGCTGATCGCCATCCCGTGCGCGGAAGTATTGGCCGCCGGTCAACTGAGCGATTTCCTTGAGGGTCGGCTCATCCAGATCCAGGCTGGGGTTGAGCCCGAGCATACTCAGCGAACCTTCTTTATTCGGGTCCGAGCCGATCCCGATGGTGTAAATCTTCACCTGTTGTTCAGCCGCCAGACGCGCAGCGGTCACCGGATCAATCTGCCCGCCATTGTTGGCGCCGTCGGTGACCAGCACCAGAACGCGACTTTGTGCCGGGCGCAGCCGCAGGCGCTTCAGGGCGAGGCCAATGGCATCGCCAATCGCAGTGTTTTTACCGGCGATGCCGATTCGCGCTTCATCCAGCCAGACGCGGACGGTGTGGCGGTCGAACGTCAGCGGAGCTTGCACGAATGCCTGGCTGCCAAACAGGATCAGCCCGACGCGATCACCTTTACGGCCTTGCAGGAAGTCGCCGAGCAGATGCTGAACCAGCACCAGACGGCTGACGTCGTCGTTCTTCCACTCCATGTCCGGGTAATCCATGGAGCCGGAAACATCCACCGCCACCAGCAGATCGCGTCCGCTCGACGGCAGGGGCAATGGTTCACCGAGCCATTGCGGACGGGCGGCGGCCACCAGCAGCAACAGCCAGATCAGAATGAACGGCAATTGCTGACGCCAGCCGGGCAGCGCGACCTTGGCCCTTCGTCCGACCAGCTCTTCGAGATCAGCGAGGAAACTGACCTTGAGCGCCGCTTCGCCACTGTCGGCGGTCGGCAGCAGCAAGCGCATCAGCCACGGCAAGGGCAGCAGGACGAAAATCCACGGCCAGGCGAACTCAAACATGTTTGCGAATCCAGGTTTCGACGGATTGCGTCAGGCCGTTGATGGCTTTGTCGTCGAGCTTGCATTCGGGTTTGTAAGCGCCCTCTACCAATACCATCCAGCGCGTCAAGCCCGCGGCAGGGCAGCGGTTGTCGAGAAATGCCAGCCATTTGCGGCCATTCAGTGTGTGGCTCTGGCTGTACGGATAATGGTTGCGGCACAGCCTTTTCAGCAGACCATTGATTTGCTGCAGCCAGGCGCCTGCGGGAGCCCCGTCGTAGGGTTTGGGCATATTGGCCAGCTCGGTCAGCGCCGCAACGCGCACCGGGTCCAGAGGCTGTTCGGCGCGGCTAACCCGGGTTTTCACGGGCAATATATGCCGCATCCGCCACAGCCCCCAACCGGCCAGCGGAATCAACAGCAGCAGTAACCACCAGCCCGGTGCCAGCGGCCAGAAGCCCACGGCTGGCGGGGCAATCAGCGGTTGCAGTTGATCCAGCGGGTTCATTTGCGTGTCACCGGACGCTGGGCGCTGAGGTATTCACGCAGTTGCTCGACCATTTCCTGCTGAGTGTTCAGCGGCATCAGCAAGACGCGCAGTTTCTTCGCAAGCATTTCCCAGCGATCTTTACGCGCCTCGCCCTGAGCGCGGTAGGCCTGACGCAGCTCGGGGTTCAGGGTGTCCATCTCCAACTGCGCGCCACGCTCGGCAAAGCGCAACAGGCCGGAAGCGGGCAGGGCGTGATCCAATGGATCGGACAACGGCAACAGCAGCAGATCGCAATGCCGGGACAGCAGACTCAGTTGCTGCTCGGCTGCATCGGACAACGCGCGCTCGTCACACAGCACGATCACCAGACTGCCCGGCCGCAGCACTTCCCGCGCGCGACGCAAAGCAATACCGAACGCATCGCGGTCTGCAGCGGTTTCGGTGTGCAACGACTGGTTGACACGCACCAGGCGGTTCAGCAACTGCAACAGGCTCTGTTTACTGCGCCGTGGTTTGATTTCGTAATGCTCGTTGTCACCAAATACCAGGCCGCCGACCCGGTCGTTGTGGATCAACGCCGCCCAGCCGATCAACGCCGCAGCCTGAGCGGCGAGCACTGATTTGAACATCAGGCCCGAGCCGAAAAACAGCCTGCGGCTTTGCTCGACCAGAATGAAAATCGGTCGTTCGCGTTCTTCATGAAACAGCTTGGTGTGCGGCTCCTGGGTTCGGGCCGTCACTCGCCAGTCGATGCTACGTACGTCATCGCCTGCCTGATAAACCCGCACCTGATCGAAATCCACACCCCGGCCGCGCAGCTTGGAGTGGTGCAGGCCAATCAACGGGCTGCGCTGGCTCGGGGTGGAGAACAGCTGGACTTCGCGGACGCGATGACGCATCTCGATCAGCTCTGTGAGGCTGACACGAATACCCGGCTGATCGATCAGGTTGGGTTGCATGGCTTCACGCAACAGCCACGACATCAAGAATGCGCTGGATCACACGGTCCTGATCGATCCCGGCGGCTTCTGCTTCGAACGACAGGATGATCCGGTGGCGCAATACGTCGAACAGGACTGCCTGGATGTCTTCCGGGCTGACGAAATCACGCCCGGCCAGCCAGGCATGTGCTCGCGCGCAACGATCCAGAGCGATAGAGCCACGAGGGCTGGCACCGTAGGAAATCCACTCGGCCATTTCCGCGTCAAATTTGGCCGGGGTACGGGTCGCCATAACCAGTTGCACCAGGTATTCCTCTACCGCATCGGCCATGTACAGGCCGAGGATTTCCTTGCGCGCGGCGAAAATCGCCTGCTGGCTGACCCGACGTTCTGGCTTGGTCTCGCCATTCAGGGCTTCGCCGCGGGCCTGGGCCAGAATCTTGCGTTCTACCGAGGCGTCCGGGAAACCGATCTTGACGTGCATCAGGAAGCGGTCGAGCTGGGCTTCAGGCAGCGGATAGGTGCCTTCCTGCTCGATGGGGTTCTGGGTGGCCATGACCAGGAACAGTGGCGACAGGTCGTAGGTGCTGCGACCGACGCTGACCTGACGCTCGGCCATGGCTTCGAGCAGTGCCGACTGAACCTTGGCGGGCGCGCGATTGATTTCGTCTGCCAGTACCAGATTGTGGAAGATCGGCCCCTGTTGGAAGACGAAGCTGCCGGTTTCCGGACGATAGATCTCGGTGCCGGTGATGTCTGCAGGCAGCAGGTCGGGGGTGAACTGGATGCGGTGGAATTGTGCTTCGATGCCTTCTGCCAGTTCTTTGATCGCTTTGGTCTTGGCCAGGCCGGGAGCGCCTTCGACGAGCATGTGGCCGTCAGCGAGCAGGGCGATCAGGAGACGTTCGATCAGTTTTTCCTGACCGAGGATCTGCGTGGAAAGAAAGGTTCGCAGCGCTATCAGCGCTTCACGATGTTCCATCGGTGACTGTTCCTGGCAGGTAATCAGCGGCGTCAATCAACGCCGAAGCTGGGGGCGATACTTTAATCCATAGAGGGGGCTGGCGACTAACGGCTCTGGGGTTTTTTGTGTGGTTTTGAGGATAACGCTACAAAGCTTGAGGATTTTTCCTACAGAATTGGGGGGGTGGGGCTTTTTGGTGCTTCTTGTTGTTGTGTTCATATCCGTTATAGCGGTCATGGCTGATATTGGTTGCGCTTTTACAGCGCCTCACTTTTGAACAGCGCAAAAGTAAGCAAAACGCTCTTGCCCCATCACTCGGTCCCTCGCCTAGGCTCGGGATGCCCGCCCGCAGATCTGAAACCGTGGGCCGCCGCAATGGGCCATCCATGGCCCGGTGCGGCTAACCCGGCGTCCTGCCGTGTTGCCCACGGTTTCAGATCTACGTTCGGCCAGCGTGATTCAACGGGGCGCCTAAAATCAAAAGCAGATCAAAAGCAGGTCAAAAGCAAAGCGAATACGGCAGGATCGCCTCGGCCCGGTACAGATCGTGTGAAAACCCTCAGACAAAAACAAACTGCGCGCGCTCACGTGAAATCTTTAAAAGTTTGTGTGGGTGACAGACCTCAAACTCACGCAGGAGCGCGGTTTTTTGAGCGTTTTTTAGCCAGCTAATTGGCTCGGGAGGTTTTCACACAGTCTGGGTAGGAGCGAACTTGTTCGCGAGACGTCCCAACAACCAACGCATTCTTGATCTGACACACCGCTTCGCAGCCTTCGGCAGCTCCTACAGAACCCCGGCAAATTCACACATCAGGTCGGCTGTCAGGCCGCCGCGCTTTTGATTTTGATCTGAGGCGCCCCGTTAAACCACGCTGGCCGAACGCAGATCCTGAAGCGTGGGCAACCCGGCAGGACGCCGGGTTAGCCGCATTGGGCCATGGATGGCCCGTTGCGGCGGCCCACGGTTCAGGATCTGTGGGCGGGTACACCGAGCGACAGCGAGGTGCCGAGTGGTGGGGCAAGAGCGTTTTGCTTACTTTTGCGCTCCATCAAAAGTGAGGCGCTGTAAAAGCGCAACCGATATAAGCCGTTGCTGCGGTAACGGATATGTACTCATGAATCAGTCAATGGAAGAAGCATTAATACTCAAGTCTTAATCAGGCCCGATCAAGACCCAGCCAGCTCACTCACATAAACCCCAACACCCTCAAGAATAATCACCAGCGTCTCTTCAACCTCCTTCAACTCATCCGCCGCCATGCCATGGCTGATCTCATAAAGGTGATGCCCATCCAGCGCCTTGCCATCCGCCGGATCAAGCTCAACCAGCAGACGCTCGGCACTGAACGTCACCTTGAGCTGCGAAACTGCAAGCACCTTGTCATCGCGTACCGTGATCTCGACTTCCTGCTCGTCCGGGAAGCGCGTCAGCGAAAACAGATCGCCGGTTTCACCGTGGCAGCACAGCAGCGCCATGTCGTCGTACTCGTCATCACAGGGGTTGACGATAAAGCTGGCAGTCTTGATTTGCATGAACGTTCCTGGCTTAAAAGCGGACAAGGAGCAATTTTGCCAGCGATTGGCAAGCAATGCCCAAGAGTTTCCTGCAACCAGATGACCGAATATGTCGCAGCACGACAAGTAACTGCCTGTCGGCTGTCGTTAAGCTGGGGGGGCGGATGAACGGTAGTGGGAGAAATCCTACCCTGCGTGTTGTTTTTTCCGGCAAGGGATGCAGAAAGCAAATGTGACGAGTCGTTCGCGGCAAGCGTTAGTTCTTTGGCTTATGCTGTGCCTCTGCCGTTTCATCCAGGCACAGCATGTGCAGGCAACACTTCCTTCAAGCTTCCTTCTAAAAAAGCACAAGCGGAGTACCTCAGATGGCGTTCTTCACCGCAGCCAGCAAGTCTGACTTTCAGCATCAACTGCAAGCAGCACTGGCGCAGCACATCAGTGAACAGGCACTGCCACAAGTGGCGCTGTTCGCTGAGCAATTCTTCGGCATTATTTCCCTCGACGAACTCACCCAGCGTCGGTTGTCCGACCTGGCGGGCTGCACCTTGTCAGCCTGGCGTCTGCTTGAACGTTTTGAACATGCCACCCCGCAGGTCCGCGTTTACAACCCCGATTACGAACGTCACGGCTGGCAATCCACGCACACCGCCGTTGAAGTATTGCACCACGATCTACCATTTCTGGTGGACTCGGTGCGCACCGAGCTGAACCGTCGCGGTTACAGCATCCACACCTTGCAAACCACCGTGCTCAGCGTGCGTCGCGACAGCAAGGGCGAGCTGCTGGAATTGCTACCTAAAGGCACCAGCGGCGAAGACGTGCTGCAAGAATCCCTGATGTACCTGGAGATCGACCGCTGTGCCAACGCCAGCGAGTTGAACGTGCTGGCCCGTGAACTGGAGCAAGTGCTCGGCGAAGTACGGGTTGCCGTAGAAGATTTCGAACCGATGAAGGCCAAGCTGAATGAGCTGCTGGCGGGCATCGATTCTGTGCAGTACGCCGTCGACGAGGGCGAGAAGTCCGAAATCAAGGCGTTCTTGCAATGGCTGGTGGATAACCACTTCACCTTCCTCGGTTACGAGGAGTTTGTTGTCAGCAATGAGGCCGATGGCGGTCAGTTGGTGTACGACGAATCGTCTTTCCTCGGGCTGACCAAACGTCTGCGTGCCGGCCTGAGTCACGAAGATCTGCACATCGAAGACTACGCCGTCAGCTACTTGCACGAGCCGATGCTGCTGTCGTTCGCCAAGGCCGCGCACCCGAGCCGTGTGCACCGCCCGGCGTATCCTGATTATGTGTCGATCCGCCAGATCGACGCCTCGGGCAAGGTGCTCAAGGAATGCCGCTTCATGGGCCTCTACACCTCCTCGGTGTATGGCGAAAGCGTTCGCGAGATTCCGTACATCCGCCGCAAGGTGGCTGAAATCGAGCACCGCTCCGGCTTCCATCCCAAGGCTCACCTTGGGAAAGAGCTGGCGCAAGTCGTCGAAGTTCTGCCTCGCGATGATCTGTTCCAGACTCCGGTGGACGAGCTGTTCAATACCGTGATGTCCATCGTGCAGATTCAGGAGCGCAACAAGATTCGCGTGTTCCTGCGCAAAGACCCTTATGGTCGCTTCTGCTATTGCCTGGCTTATGTGCCACGCGACATCTATTCCACTGAAGTGCGGCAGAAGATCCAGCAAGTCCTGATGGAACGCCTCAAGGCCAGTGACTGCGAGTTCTGGACCTTCTTCTCCGAGTCGGTGCTGGCCCGCGTGCAGTTGATTCTGCGGGTGGACCCGAAGGTCGCGCTGAACATCGATCCGGTGCAGCTGGAAAACGAAGTGATTCAGGCTTGCCGCTCCTGGAAAGACGACTACGCCAGCCTGGTGGTCGAAAGCTTCGGCGAAGCCCACGGCACCAATGTGCTGGCGGATTTCCCGAAAGGCTTCCCGGCAGGTTATCGCGAGCGTTTCGCAGCGCATTCGGCCGTGGTCGACATGCAGCACTTGCTTAACCTGAGCGAAGCCAAGCCGCTGGTGATGAGCTTCTATCAGCCGTTGTCCGGGGACAAGGCGCAGTTGCATTGCAAGCTGTACCACGCCGACACACCGCTGGCCCTGTCTGACGTATTGCCGATTCTGGAAAACCTTGGCCTGCGTGTGCTGGGTGAGTTTCCTTATCGTTTGCGCCACACCAATGGCCGTGAGTTCTGGATTCATGACTTCGCGTTCACGGCCGCTGAAGGTCTGGAAATCGACATCCAGCAACTCAACGACACGCTGCAGGACGCTTTTGTCCATATCGTGCGTGGCGATGCGGAGAACGATGCGTTCAACCGCCTTGTTCTGACTGCCGGTCTGCCGTGGCGTGACGTGGCGTTGCTGCGTGCCTACGCCCGTTACCTGAAACAGATTCGCCTGGGCTTCGACCTTGGCTACATCGCCAGCACCCTGAACAACCACACGGACATTGCCCGTGAGCTGACCCGGTTGTTCAAAACCCGCTTCTATCTGGCGCGCAAACTGACCACTGACGATCTGGACGACAAGCAATTGCGTCTGGAGCAGGCGATTCTTTCCGCCCTGGACGACGTTCAGGTGCTCAATGAAGACCGCATCCTGCGTCGTTATCTGGACCTGATCAAAGCCACCCAGCGCACCAACTTCTACCAGCCTGACGCCAACGGTCAGAACAAGAGCTACTTCAGCTTCAAATTCAACCCGCGCCTGATTCCAGAGCTGCCCAAGCCGGTGCCGAAGTTTGAAATCTTCGTGTACTCGCCGCGTGTCGAAGGCGTGCATCTGCGCTTCGGTAATGTGGCACGTGGTGGCCTGCGCTGGTCGGACCGTGAAGAAGACTTCCGTACTGAAGTCCTGGGTCTGGTGAAAGCCCAGCACGTGAAGAACTCGGTGATCGTGCCTGTGGGGGCCAAAGGCGGATTCCTGCCGCGTCGCCTGCCATTGGGTGGTAGCCGTGATGATATCCAGGCCGAAGGTATCGCCTGCTATCGCATCTTCATCTCCGGTTTGCTGGATATCACCGACAACCTGAAAGAGGGCGGGCTGGTTCCGCCGGCCAACGTCGTGCGTCATGACGACGATGACCCATACCTGGTGGTCGCGGCGGACAAAGGCACTGCGACCTTCTCCGACATCGCCAACGGCATCGCCATCGACTACGGCTTCTGGCTGGGCGACGCGTTTGCTTCCGGTGGTTCGGCCGGTTATGACCACAAGAAAATGGGCATCACTGCCAAAGGTGCGTGGGTCGGTGTGCAGCGTCACTTCCGTGAGCGCAACATCAACGTGCAGCAGGACAGCATCAGCGTCATCGGTATCGGTGACATGGCCGGTGACGTGTTCGGCAACGGCTTGCTGATGTCCGACAAGCTGCAACTGGTGGCGGCGTTCAACCACCTGCATATCTTCATTGATCCAAACCCGGATCCAGCCAGCAGTTTCATCGAGCGCAAGCGTCTGTATGACCTGCCGCGTTCGGCCTGGACCGATTACGACACCAGCATCATGTCGGCAGGCGGCGGGATCTTCCCGCGCAGTGCGAAAAGCATCGCCATCACGCCACAGATGAAAGAACGCTTCGACATCAAGGCTGACAAGCTGACCCCGACCGAGCTGCTCAATGCGCTGCTCAAGGCGCCGGTTGATCTGTTGTGGAACGGCGGCATCGGGACTTACGTCAAGTCCAGCGAAGAAAGCCACGCCGATGTCGGTGACAAGGCCAACGACGCGCACCGGGTCAACGGTGACGAGCTGCGCTGCAAGGTGGTGGGCGAGGGCGGTAACCTGGGCATGACTCAACTGGGTCGTGTCGAGTTCGCGCTCAATGGTGGCAGTTCCAACACTGACTTCATCGACAACGCGGCGGGCGTCGACTGCTCCGACCATGAAGTGAACATCAAGATCCTGCTCAACGAAGTGGTGCAGGCCGGCGACATGACCGAAAAGCAGCGTAATCAGCTGCTGGAAAGCATGACCGACGAAGTCGGCAACCTGGTGTTGGGCAACAACTACAAGCAAACCCAGGCGCTGTCTCTGGCAACGCGTCGTGCCTACGAACGCATTGCTGAGTACAAGCGCCTGATGGCGGACCTGGAAGCCCGTGGCAAGCTGGATCGCGCCATTGAGTTCCTGCCTGCTGAAGAGCAGATCAGTGAGCGCGTGGCGGCCGGTCATGGCCTGACGCGTCCAGAACTGTCGGTATTGATCTCCTACAGCAAGATCGATCTGAACGAGGCGTTACTGGAATCCCGCGTACCGGATGATGATTATCTGGCTCGCGACATGGAAACCGCGTTCCCGCCATCGCTGGGTGCCAAGTATTCCGGCGCCATGCGTCAGCACCGTCTCAAGCGCGAAATCGTCAGCACCCAGATCGCCAACGATCTGGTCAACCACATGGGCATCACTTTCGTGCAGCGACTCAAAGAGTCCACCGGCATGAGTGCGGCCAACGTGGCGGGCGCTTACGTGATCGTGCGTGACATCTTCCACCTTCCGCACTGGTTCCGTCAGATCGAGGCGCTGGACTACAAGGTGCCTGCCGAGATTCAGTTGGCATTGATGGACGAGTTGATGCGCCTCGGCCGCCGCGCGACGCGCTGGTTCCTGCGCAGCCGTCGCAACGAGCTGGACGCGGCGCGTGATGTTGCGCACTTCGGTCCGCACCTCGCTGCACTGGGTCTGAAGCTGGACGAACTGCTGGAAGGCCCGACTCGCGAAGTCTGGCAGACCCGCTATCAAGCCTATGTCGAAGCAGGCGTGCCGGAGTTGTTGGCGCGCATGGTTGCGGGCACCAGCCACTTGTACACGTTGCTGCCGATCATCGAAGCGTCTGATGTCACCGGGCAGAACGCTGCCGACGTGGCCAAGGCTTACTTCGCAGTGGGCAGCGCGCTGGACGTGACCTGGTACTTGCAACAGATCAGCAGCCTGCCGGTGGAAAACAACTGGCAAGCCCTGGCCCGCGAAGCGTTCCGTGATGACATCGACTGGCAGCAACGGGCGATCACCATCTCGGTTCTGCAGATGGCCGATGGTCCTGCTGACATCGAGGAGCGCCTGAACCTGTGGCTTGAACAGCACAGCGCTATGGTCGACCGCTGGCGCGCCATGCTGGTAGACATCCGCGCAGCAAGCGGCACGGATTACGCGATGTATGCAGTAGCCAACCGTGAGCTGCTGGATCTGGCCATGAGCGGCCAGGCTATTACCGTTTGATGGTTTAGTCCGTCTGTAATGAGAAAGCCCTGCATCGCGAGATGTGGGGCTTTTTTATGGGTGATACCCATGCCTGTTGGAGCGAGGCTCGCCCGTGATACATGAGAAGTAGCTACCAGTCACAACGCGTTATCGTTTATCGCGAGCAAGCTCAGCTCCCACAGGGGATCGCCGATATCTGTGGGAGCTGGGCTTGCCCGCGATACATGAGACGCATCTAGAAGTCACACCGCGTTATCGTTTATCGTCGGAATGCCGCCCAGACCAAGCCCGGCTCCCACAGGGGATCGCCGATATCTGTGGGAGCCGGGCTTGCCCGCGATACATGAGAAGTAGATACCAGTCACACCGCGCTATCGTTTATCGTCGGAATGCCGCTCAGACCAAGCCCTGCTCCAACAGATAAAAGCCAGCCCAATAAAAAACCCCGTCACAAGGACGGGGTTCTTTTAACGCTGTGTTTCGCTTTTACGCTTGAACAACCGGAATGTTGGCGCTCGCTGCGATGTCGCGGAACTCGGCGATCTGATCGAAGCTCAGGTAGCGGTATACGTCCGCTGCCATGGTGTCGATCTGTTTCGCGTATTCCATGTACTCCTCGACGGTCGGCAGGCGACCCAGGATCGAAGCAACGGATGCCAGTTCGGCCGAGGCCAGGTAGACATTCGCGCCGTCGCCCAGACGGTTCGGGAAGTTACGGGTCGAAGTCGACACAACCGTCGAGTTCGGCTCTACACGTGCCTGGTTACCCATGCACAGCGAGCAGCCCGGCATTTCCATGCGCGCGCCAGCTTTGCCGTAGATGCCGTAGTAGCCTTCTTCCGTCAGCTGGTGAGCATCCATCTTGGTTGGCGGCGAGAGCCACAGACGCGTTGGCAACTGGCCTTTGACCTTGTCCAGCAACTTGCCCGCAGCGCGGAAGTGGCCGATGTTGGTCATGCACGAACCGATGAACACTTCGTCGATCTTCTCGCCAGCAACGCTGGACAGCAGACGGGCGTCGTCCGGATCGTTCGGTGCGCAGAGCACTGGCTCGTTGACGTCGTTCAGGTCGATTTCGATGATTTCAGCGTATTCCGCGTCAGCATCGGCAACCATCAACTCAGGGTTGGCAACCCAGGCTTCCATCGCTTGAGCGCGACGTTCCAGAGTACGAACATCGCCGTAACCTTCGCCGATCATCCAGCGCAGCAGGGTGATGTTGGAGTTCAGGTACTCGGTGATCGACTCTTTCGACAGCTTGATGGTGCAACCGGCAGCAGAGCGCTCGGCCGAGGCGTCGGACAGTTCAAATGCCTGTTCGATGCTCAGGTCATCAAGGCCTTCGATCTCCAGAATGCGACCAGAGAATGCGTTTTTCTTGCCTTTCTTCTCAACAGTCAGCAAGCCCGACTGAATGGCGAAGTAAGGAATGGCGTGAACCAGGTCACGCAGGGTGATGCCAGGCTTCATCTTGCCTTTGAAACGCACCAGAATCGATTCCGGCATGTCCAGTGGCATAACGCCGGTGGCCGCAGCAAACGCAACCAGACCAGAACCGGCCGGGAACGAAATGCCCATCGGGAAACGGGTGTGGGAGTCACCACCGGTACCAACGGTGTCCGGCAGCAGCATGCGGTTCAGCCAGCTGTGGATGATGCCGTCGCCCGGACGCAGGGATACGCCGCCACGGGTCATGATGAAGTCAGGCAGCGTGTGGTGCGTGGTGACGTCGATCGGCTTTGGATAAGCAGCGGTGTGGCAGAAGGACTGCATGACCAGATCAGCGGAGAAGCCCAGGCACGCCAGGTCTTTCAGCTCGTCACGGGTCATCGGGCCAGTGGTGTCCTGGGAACCGACGGTGGTCATCTTCGGTTCGCAGTAGGTGCCTGGACGAACGCCCTGGCCTTCCGGCAGGCCGCACGCCTTGCCAACCATCTTCTGTGCCAGGGTGTAGCCCTTGCCAGTGTCGACCGGTGCTTCCGGCAGTTTGAACAGATCGGTAGGGCCCAGGCCCAGCTCGGCACGAGCCTTGTCGGTCAAGCCACGGCCGATGATCAACGGGATACGGCCGCCAGCACGGACTTCGTCCAACAGAACCGGTGTCTTCATTTCGAAGGTGGTCAGGACTTCGTCAGTGCCGTGTTTGCAGACTTTGCCAGCATGCGGATACAGGTCGATCACGTCGCCCATGTTCATGTTGCTGACGTCGAATTCGATTGGCAGTGCGCCGGCATCTTCCATGGTGTTGTAGAAGATCGGAGCGATTTTGCTGCCGAAGCAGAAACCGCCAGCGCGCTTGTTCGGCACGTAAGGAACGTCGTCGCCGAAGAACCACAGCACCGAGTTGGTGGCGGATTTACGCGAAGAACCGGTACCGACCACGTCGCCTACGTAGGCAATCGGGAAGCCCTGGCCGCGCATTTCTTCGATCTGTTTCATCGGACCGATGGAGCCTTGTACGTCCGGAACGATCCCTTCACGGGCCATTTTCAGCATGGCCAGGGCGTGCAGGGGGATGTCAGGACGCGACCATGCGTCTGGCGCAGGAGAGAGGTCGTCGGTGTTGGTTTCGCCAGTCACCTTGAAGACGCGAAGGCTGATCTTGTCGGCCAGGGTAGGGCGCTTCTTGAACCATTCGCCGTCAGCCCAAGACTGCATGACAGCCTTGGCGTGGGCGTTGCCGCTCTTGGCTTTTTCTGCCACGTCGTGGAACGCATCGAACATCAGCAGCGTGTGCTTCAGTTGTTCGGCGGCGACCGGGGCCAGCGTTGCGTCATCCAGCAGGTCAACCATGGTGACGATGTTGTAACCGCCCTGCATGGTGCCCAGCAGTTCAACGGCGCGCTTCTTGTCGATCAGGGGAGAAGTGGCTTCGCCCTTGGCCAGGGCAGACAGGAAACCGGCTTTGACGTAGGCAGCTTCGTCAACGCCAGGTGGAATGCGATTGGTGATCAGGTCAACGAGAAAATCTTCTTCGCCGGCCGGGGGATTCTTCAGCAGTTCGATCAAGCCGGCAGTTTGTTCGGCGTTAAGCGGCTGGGGCACGATACCCTGGGCGGCACGCTCTTCGATGTGTTTACGGTAGGCTTCAAGCACAGTATTACCCTCATCAGTGGTCCCAAATGGGTGTCCGGGACGCTCATCCAGGAATTGCCCGAAAAACCTGCACGACGAAACTTTTCGAGTTCCTTGGCCAGGGTTTTCGGCAATTCCTTACAGAAGCTGTTTTCAAAGTTTTACGCCTGCAGGACGGCTGATGAGTGTTGACGAGGGCTTGAATCCTGCGTCAACACCGGACTGCTGGGTTACTTTGACTGTGCTCGTGACGCTTTGAAAACAGCTTCCAACGGACATTGGCGCCTTAAAAGGCTCGCTGATTCTACGGCAAATCTTCCATAAAGGTAAGTTAGCCCTACACGTTCGGGGGTGATCGTTGTTAGACAAAGGGCTAATATGCGAGCTCGTTCTCGCCTGTCGTTGCCCTGCCTGCCATGCCCAATCAAATCATTAAAACGCCCTGCGTCGGCCTTTGTTCCACTGTTTACGGGGACCTGGTGTGCCGTGGCTGCAAGCGTTTCCACCATGAAGTGATCCACTGGAACGGTTACGACGAAGAGCAGAAGAGGGCGGTTTGGCTAAGGCTCGAACAACTGCTGGTTCAGGTGATGACTGCCAAGCTGGAAGTATTCGACGCGGGCAAACTGCGTGCGCAACTGGAACTGCGAAAAATCCGCTTCGTGCCTGCTCAGTCGGAATATTGCTGGGCTTATCAACTGATTGCGCGGGGCGCGCGGGTCATCACCAATATTGAAGCCTACGGCATGGTGCTGATGCCGGAGTTCCGCGACTGGGCCTTGCCTGACTTGCGCGATGCCATTGATCGGGAATTTTTCCTGCTGTCCGAAGCTCACTACGAACGCTACATCGCACCGGGCTTCCTCAAGGATGCGTTTGGCAGCTAGCGACATGCCCGCATACGCGGGATAATGCCCGCCAGTTTCTGGAGTGCTTATGTCTGAACCCATCCAAAGCCAGCCCGTCGACGCCATTCTCGATGCCACCGGCCTCAATTGCCCTGAGCCGGTGATGATGCTGCATCAGAAAGTCCGCGACCTGCCTGCTGGCGGCCTGCTCAAGGTCATCGCCACTGACCCGTCCACACGCCGTGACATTCCCAAGTTCTGTGTTTTCCTGGGCCATGATCTGGTCGATCAAGAGGCTGCAGACGGGACGTTTCTGTACTGGATTCGCAAGAAGCTGGATTGATTCCGAAGGATTAGCATCTGGCACAGGACTTTTGTGGGAGCAGAGCTTGCTCGCGATAAGGCTGGATGCGGTTTGATTTGAATCGCATCCGGCCTTATCGCGAGCAAGCTCTGCTCCCACAACGACTGCATTCCACATCAACTTGCTCGTTGACCTTCCTATCCCTCCCGATCAATGCCTAAACTGCCGCCGCCTCCAGGGAGTACACCATGCGAATTGTTGCTGACGAAAATATTCCGTTGCTCGACGCGTTCTTTGCCGGTTTCGGCGAGATTCAGCGCTTGCCCGGCCGTTCCATTGACCGGGCTGCCGTAGCAGATGCGGACATTCTGTTGGTGCGCTCGGTAACGCCGGTCACCCGCGAATTGCTCGAAGGCAGCCCGGTACGCTTTGTCGGCACTTGCACCATCGGCACTGATCATCTGGACCTGGATTATTTTCAGGAGGCGGGTATTCAGTGGTCCAGTGCGCCGGGCTGTAATGCCCGTGGTGTAGTGGATTATGTCCTGGGCAGTTTGCTGACCCTCGCGGAAATCGAGGGCGTGGATCTGACGCAGCGTACTTATGGCGTAGTCGGCGCGGGGCAGGTGGGCGGTCGGTTAATCAACGTGCTGAAGGCGCTGGGCTGGAATGTGCTGGTCTGCGATCCGCCTCGGCAAGCCGTTGAAGGCGGCGACTTCGTCAGCCTTGAGGAAATCCTCCAGCGCTGTGATGTGATCAGCCTGCACACCCCGCTGGACAAGGGGGGCGCGAATCCTACCTGGCATTTGCTCGATCAAACGAGGTTGCAGCAACTCAAGCACGGCAGTTGGCTGATCAATGCCAGCCGTGGCGCTGTGGTCGATAACGCCGCCTTGCATGACACGCTGCTGGCGCGCGAAGACCTGCAAGCCGTGCTCGACGTCTGGGAAGGCGAGCCCAGCGTGAATACCGACCTCGCCGACCTGTGCGTGATCGGCACACCGCATATTGCGGGTTACAGCCTTGATGGGCGGCAGCGGGGCACTGCGCAGATTTATCAGGCTTTGTGTGGGTTCCTTGGACAGGAAGTACAGATCAGTCTTTCCGATCTGCTGCCCAAGCCCTGGCTGGCAGAAGTCACTCTGGATGGCCATACCCACCCGGTCTGGGCCATGAACACGCTGTGCCGTGGCGTCTACGACCCGCGCCGTGATGATGCCGACTTCCGACGTAGCCTGGTGGGTGACTCGACCCAACAGCGGCTGGCCTTCGATGCCCTGCGTAAAAACTATCCGCCGCGCCGGGAAATCGAAGGCCTACGGGTCAGAATTCACGGTCCGTCAGAGCCTTTGAGCAGGGTCGTTCGGGCATTGGGCGCGGTGCTTGTCGACGACTGAATCACTCGGTGTACTTCTTGATGTAGACCCACAGTGTTTCGGCAAGACGCGTCGGGATCTGCTTCCAGAACGGACGCATGCGTGACAGAGCGCTATAGGCTTCCTGCCAGGCCTGTGTTCGTTCCAGCGCGCCACTAACCGGGGCTTCAACCAATGCAATGAAACTGGCGAAGCTGCAGGGCAGAGGCAACTGTTCGCTGCGTTCGATACGATGAGTCTGCTCCTTCACAGTTCTGGTCGTGCCGTCTTCGTCGGTGAATGCGTAAGGCGTCAGCGTGTCGATGCGCTCACAACGGCTGCTGCAAAGTTTTCGGCGGTTTTTTAGCACGCCAAAACCCCTTTCGTACATAGTGATGGTCGAACCGCTGACTCGCATGCAGGCAGTTTCGAACGCGTTAAGGATCACCTCGGCGTTTTCGATACTGGTCTCGATGGTAGCGATGTCGACGAACCGCTCAAGCGTCCCGTTCTCCAATGCGCCCAGTGTGCGATGGATCGTCGACAAGTGAACGAAATCCTTCTTGCAACCGATCAGGTGCACATCGAACTGATAAGTCGAAAGCTCCGGACCCGAAATGACACTGGCGAACGCCTTGGAGTCGAGTGCCGTCTCCATGATGATGTTGAACCTGTTTTCATGGGCATGCTTGAAGATGCGACTGCACAGTTCCCAGATAAAGCCTTCAGTGTGCTTGTAGCGGCTGATCACATCCTGCCCGGCGAATTCCTCGTAACGAGGGTGTAGCTCACGAAAGCTCTCCTGATACAGCTGCACGTAGTTGCCGTAGTGGCCACCTTTGAGCAGGGTATTGTTCAGCATGTAGGTCTTGCCGGAACCTTGCACCCCGGCGACCACGAGGATCTTTGGTGCAGGATTGCCGTCATCGCCAATGTCCCTTCTGACCGCGAACAGGGTTTTCTCCAGCCCGGTGTAAACCTCTTCCAGTTCCTTTGGGGTATAGGTGTAGTGTGTTGCGGACATGCTGGTCTTCCTTGAATTGAGTCATTTTGACTGTTGAAGACCAGGGACGTAATCGCAAGCTCAGCGTCCTCGCAATGGGATAAAGCCGACGTTCATTGCGGGAATTTTCTTGGCGTGCATAAAAAAACCCGGCACTCAGGCCGGGTTTCAAGGGAATCTGCTTATCAATCTTATTTTTCAGGTGTAACCCAGTTTTTGTCGCATTCCTGACAAGCGGCCTGAACCATCTCCTCAGTGATCACGACTTCGCGCCCGTCCTTGTCCAGGATTGCGCCGCCTACGGGCAGCTGCGGGTTGGCTCGTACGACTGGCACTTCATTGCTGTCTGCTTGCAAGCTCATGGCCTGTCTCCTTCATCAGGTGTTGTGCTTAGACTAACCGCGTTCAATGACTCTGCCGTGACATCCCTTGGCACATCAAACGCGCGTCAAGTCCACCAGAAACTGCACATAACCGCCAGCGTTCGCTTAGATCAATCCTGTCTAGCGCAAGGTCATGACGGTCATAACCATGCGACTAAGGCCAATCGCCATAGTTCATCAATACCTGCCGGGTGGTAATAGCAGAGAAATGCCCGTCGGACCGGTGTAGGCTCTGGCTTCAGCCTTTTATGCGGGTCCAGCTTTCATGGCTTCATTGCTTTCCAGTCGTCAGCGCCAGGCCATTCGTCTGGCGGCGCAGTTCATGGCTCCTTATCGCTGGCAAACGGTTGGCGCGCTGATCGCGCTCATCGTTACAGCCGGGATTACCCTGTCGATCGGGCAGGGGATCAAAATGCTGGTGGACCAGGGTTTCGTCACCCGCTCACCGCACCTGCTCAATCAATCCATCGGTGTGTTCATGCTGCTGGTCATGGGCCTGGCGGCTGGCACCTTCGTGCGTTTTTATCTGGTGTCGTGGATTGGCGAGCGAGTGGTGGCGGACTTGCGCAAGAAGGTCTTCGATCACCTGATCAATCTGCATCCGGGCTTCTACGAAAATAATCGAAGCTCCGAGATACAGTCGCGGCTGACGGCCGATACCACGTTGCTGCAATCGGTAATCGGTTCGTCGCTGTCGATGTTCCTGCGCAATGCCTTGATGGTAATTGGCGGGATTATTCTGTTGTTCATCACCAACCCGAAACTCACCAGCATTGTCGTTGTAGCGCTGCCGCTGGTGGTGGCGCCGATCCTGATCTTTGGCCGTCGCGTGCGCAGCCTGTCCCGGGAAAGTCAGGATCGTGTCGCAGATGTCGGCAGTTACGTGTCCGAAGCGTTGGGGCAGATCAAGACGGTTCAGGCCTACAACCATCAGCAGCAGGACAAGGCGCGCTTCGCGAAGACGGCCGAAGATGCGTTCCAGACCGCTCGCAAGCGCATTCTGCAACGCTCATGGCTGATCACACTGGTGATCGTGCTGGTATTGGGTGCGGTGGCGGTCATGCTGTGGGTCGGTGGCATGGATGTCATCGAGGGTACGATCTCCAGCGGTGAACTGGCTGCGTTCGTGTTTTACGCGCTGATCGTAGGGAGCGCCTTCGGCACCCTGAGCGAAGTGATTGGTGAACTGCAACGGGCGGCGGGTGCGGCCGAACGTATTTCGGAACTGCTGCGGGCCAAAAGCGAAATCACGCCACCGGCCAGCGGTCTATTGCAATTGCCGGAGCGGATCAGCGGTCGTCTGGCATTGGAGTCCGTGAGCTTCAGCTATCCGTCACGTCCCGAACACAAGGCGGTGGATAACCTGACCCTGACCATTGAACCGGGGGAAACCCTGGCGCTGGTCGGTCCCTCCGGTGCGGGTAAATCGACACTGTTTGATTTGCTGCTGCGTTTCTACGATCCGCAGGCGGGGCAAATTCTCATCGAAGGCTTGCCGATTGCGCAGCTGGATCCGCAGGATTTGCGTCGTCACTTTGCGCTGGTCTCGCAGACGCCCGCGCTGTTTTTCGGCAGTGTTGAAGACAACATTCGC
Source organism: Pseudomonas syringae group sp. J309-1 (assembly GCF_032582135.1). Classification (NCBI taxonomy): domain Bacteria; kingdom Pseudomonadati; phylum Pseudomonadota; class Gammaproteobacteria; order Pseudomonadales; family Pseudomonadaceae; genus Pseudomonas; species Pseudomonas syringae group sp. J309-1. Next base: position 28,055 of record NZ_JAWHNU010000025.1, read on the forward strand.
TACGGCAATGCCAGCGCCAGCACTGAACAGGTTGAAGCGGCTGCGCGCATTGCCCACGCCCATGAGTTCATCCTGCAAATGGCCAACGGATATCAGACGCATCTGGGAGATGGCGGGCTCGGCTTGTCCGGTGGGCAGCGTCAACGCCTGGCCATTGCCCGGGCGTTGTTAGTGGATGCACCGATTCTGTTGCTGGACGAAGCAACCAGTGCGCTGGATGCCCAGAGTGAACACCTGATTCAGGAAGCGTTACCGGGCTTGATGAAAGGCCGTACTACATTGGTCATCGCCCATCGACTGGCCACGGTGCAAAACGCCGACCGGATTGCCGTTATCGATCAAGGGAAACTGGTCGCCGTCGGGACGCATCAGCAATTGATTGTCAGCAATCCGCTGTATGCGAGACTCGCGGCATTGCAGTTCAATGCGCGGGGGGATGAGGTGGTTTGAGTCGTGCCGGGATTTAAACCGAGTCGACCTTATCGCGGGCAAGCCCTGCTCCCACAAGGGGATGTAATCTCATGTGGGAGCTGGGCTTGCCCGCGATAGGGGATACAAAAAGTCGATATGTCTCAGCGATACTCACAAAGATAAGCGGTATCAACAGCCACTTTCAGCTGGAACTTGCTATTGGCCGGGACGTTGAACTGGCTGCCGGTTTCGAAGGTTTCCCAATCGGTGCTGTCTGGCAGTTTGACGCTCAGGCTGCCGGAAATGACGTGCATGATTTCCCGCTGTGCAGTACCGAACTCGTATCCTCCCGCGGCCATCACACCAATCGTGGCTTGCCCTTCAGCTTGAGCGAAGGCGATGGATTTAACGGTGCCGTCGAAGTACTCGTTGACTTTGAACATGGCGATTCCTCGATAAGGGCTGGAAATTTGGGCGGCCAGTATGCCCAAGCCTGCTCAAACCGTCACCCGCTTTAGAACGCGAGTGCCAATCAGTTAGGAAGAATCAGGGGCAACAGCCGAGCGGTGTTCCGGGCGTCAACCAGGGCCCGGTGTTGCTGACCGTTGAATTGCATGCCCGCCAGTTGCAGGGCACCGTTCAGTCCCATGGGCCGCTGCAACTGGCGCTCCTTGGCGAAGCGTTGCTTGAGGTTCACGTGGGGCACGGTGCTCAGAAAACTCGTCAGGTTGTGCTGCCGCCATTCCTGCTCCAGTTGCTGGCGATCATAGTCACCCCAACTCGCCCAGCCCACGACTCGCGCCTGATGGTGGCTGATCCAGCGCTCGAACGCGGGCCATACAGTGGTCAGCGGCGCGGCGCTGTCGATGTTGCTTTGGCTGATGTGGGTCAGCTCCCTGCAGAAGTTCGTCAGCAAGGGCCGACGCACCGGGCGCACAAAACGCTCGAAATGATCCAGTTCGCGCCCGTCCTGATTGACCAGCGTCGCCCCGATTTCGATGATCTCCATTTCTGCTACCGGCCAGCCGCCTTCTTCGGTCGTGGCTTCCAGATCAATCACCAACCAGTGCGGCATCTGAAGCTCCTGTCCAAAGTCGTTGATCCATTTCAGACCAAGCGTAGCCACATTCAACTGCATACGTCTATCGACGTGACTTCCAGCAACATTAGCCATTAGTCGTTGAGCCTGGCTGACATAACTCATAGATCGACAACCGATCCGCCAATCCGTGCGATGACCTTTCGCTAGCGGCTAATACGCAGTGCTTTCGGGACGGTATTTATTTCTTGGCCGAGCGCTTGCCTGGTTGCGCGGGCGAGCATAGATTGCTGAGCGAGTGGCAATACTGGGATCAGTTAGCCGATGAAGCTTTAATGATGGCACTTAGCGATAATTAACAGCGTGTTGGACCATTTGCTCATTGTCTTAACAATAAAAAAGACCTAGGGTTGATCAATTTCAGGGGTGCGCAGTCTTGGAGTTTTTGTCTGTGCGATTAGCGTCGCGAGCCTTGTTAATGGCCGCGGCAACGCTGCTGGCTATGCCGGTGAGTGCTGCGCAAGTCGTAAAAATTGGTGCAGCGCATTTCCCGCCCTACACCATCCGGCCGGAAAAAGGCGCGGACACCGGTTTATTACCTGAGCTCGTGGCCGCCCTGAACGCAGTCCAGCATGACTATGAGTTTGTGCTGGTACCGACTTCAATTCCGCGTCGTTTTCGTGATTTCGAGCAGGGCCGCGTCGATATGGCGATTTTTGAAAATCCTGAATGGGATTGGCAAAACATCCCCCACGAAGCCGTCGACATGAAACTCGAAGACGCTGAAATCTTCGTCAGCCGCAAGGTTACAGGTCGCGATCAAAGCTATTTCGATGATTTGCATGGCAAACGTCTGGCCCTGTTCAGCGGCTATCACTATGCATTTGCGCAGTTCAACGCCGACCCGAAATACCTCAACGAACACTTCAACACCACGCTGACCTATTCCCACGACAGCAACCTGCTGATGGTAATGCGCGATCGCGCTGATATTGCCTTGGTGACGCGTTCGTATCTGAGTGACTTCATGGCGCGCAACCGGGCGGAAGCTTCGCAGTTGCTGGTGTCGGAGCGGGTTGATCAGACGTACAAGCATTTCGCTTTGCTGCGCCCCAAGGCGCCCATCAGCGGCGCGCAATTCGAGCAGCTATTGCAAGCGCTGCGGGACAACGGGCAGATGTTGAAGATTTTCCAACCGTATCGAATTGCCGTCCTCCCGATGATCAGCCACCGGGCGGTGGCAGATGAGCGGGATCATGCAGCGCGCTAAATAAAAAGACGGTGCTTGAAGCACCGTCTTTGGTCGTTAGCGATAGCGATCCTTAGCCTCTTTGGCATCCATCTCGGCGTTGCGCTCGTGGACACGTTTGAGCTGCTCGTCGGTCAGTGGCAGCTTTTGCGCAGACTGGCGCAAGACCATCAAACCGCCCACCACCGAACCAATTGCTACCAGCAGAATTAACCAGGCATACCAGGGCATAGGGCTCTCCTTTTTATGTAACCGTTTGAGCAGCAGCGCTGCTCAATGGTTCAAGTCTAGTCCCGTGCCCGGTTATGTGCCGCTATTTAAAGCCCGGTCAGCATCGCATCGGCTGGCGCGTCGGCACGTGATTGCGCCGTCAGGCTGAAGTAGATGAAGCCCACCACCATGAAGCCGAGGAAGATCAGGCCGATCAGCGCGTTGAACCATGCCATCGCAATCAGGCACACCACCGCCAGTGCCAAAGCGATGCCCGGCACGATCGGGTAGCCCGGCGCGCGGAAGGTGCGCTCCAGCGATGGTTCGGTTTTACGCAGTTTGAACAGGCTGAGCATGCTCATGATGTACATCACGATGGCACCGAATACCGCCATGGTGATCATCGCCGCCGTCAGGCTCATGCCGCCGAGGTTGATCAGGCCGTCGCTGTAGATCGCGGCAATACCGATGATGCCACCGGCGATGATGGCGCGGTGTGGAGTCTGGAAGCGCGACAGTTTGGCCAGCGAGGAGGGCAGGTAACCGGCGCGAGCCAGGGCGAAGAACTGGCGCGAGTAACCCATGATGATGCCGTGAAAGCTCGCCACCAGACCAAACAGGCCGATCCAGACCAGCATGTGCAACCAGCTGGAGTTTTCGCCGACCACGGTTTTCATTGCCTGTGGCAGTGGGTCGTTGATGTTTGACAGGGTGCGCCAGTCGCCCACGCCGCCCGCGAACAGCATCACGCCCATGGCCAGAAACACCAGGGTCAGAATGCCGCTGACATAGGCTTTTGGAATGGTGCGTTTCGGGTCTTTGGCTTCTTCAGCCGCCATGGCCGCGCCTTCGATGGCCAGGAAGAACCAGATCGCGAACGGAATGGCCGCAAACATACCGGCGATGGCCGGAGCCCCAAAGATGTCGGAGCCGGCCCAGCCATTAAGGGCGAAATTGCTGAAGCTGAATGCCGGAGCAACCACGCCCATGAACACCAGCAGCTCAGCCACGGCCAGGATGCAGACCACCAACTCAAAGGTTGCCGCCAGCTTGACGCCGAGAATATTCAGGGTCATGAACACGATATAGGCGCCGACTGCCGCCAGCTTGGGATCAAGCCCCGGAAACTGCACGTTCAGATAAGCACCAATGGCCATCGCAATCGCCGGTGGCGCAAACACGAATTCGATCAAGGTGGCCAGACCTGCAACCAGTCCGCCTTTTTCCCCGAATGCCCGACGGCTGTAGGCAAATGGTCCGCCCGCGTGCGGGATGGCAGTGGTCAGCTCGGTAAAGCTGAAGATGAAGCAGGTGTACATCAGTGCAACCATCAGCGAAGTGACCAGGAAGCCTAAGGTCCCGGCGACGCCCCAGCCATAACTCCAGCCGAAGTACTCGCCGGAGATCACCAGCCCTACAGCGATCCCCCATAAATGGAGTGTGCCCAGCGTGGGCTTGAGTTGAGTGTTCATGCGTAGCTCCCTGAAGTCTGTGGAATCATCGAAACATCCTGTTGCAGTCGCCATGCCACTCGTCGAACCATAGTCGTATTGGTCCCAAACGCGTCGTTTGCAGAACGGTTCTTGTTTGCGCGCGCCAGGAAGGTGCAGCTTTGGTGCGGTTGGTGCAGGGTGATGTCCGCTTTTGGGCGTATTCATTGGGGAGAATCGATTCAGTTCAGCGGTTCGATTACCGTCTGCGGTAAGGTTCGGATACAATGCGCGCCGATTTCGACCTACCAGAGAACCCGCTCATGTCCGTCTGCCAGACTCCTGTCATCGTCGCCCTGGATTTCCCGACCCGTGACGCCGCTTTGAAACTGGCTGACCAGCTGGACCCCAAGCTGTGCCGCGTCAAGGTCGGCAAAGAGCTGTTTACCAGCTGTGCTTCGGACATCGTCGAAACCTTGCGCGACAAGGGTTTTGAAGTATTTCTGGACCTGAAATTCCACGACATCCCCAACACCACCGCCATGGCTGTCAAAGCCGCGGCCGAGATGGGCGTGTGGATGGTCAACGTGCATTGCTCCGGCGGCTTGCGCATGATGGCGGCCTGCCGCGAAGTGCTCGACCAGCGCACCGGCCCGCAGCCGCTGCTGATCGGCGTGACCGTGCTGACCAGTATGGAGCGCGAAGACCTGGCCGGCATCGGTCTGGATGTCGACCCGCAAGTACAGGTGCTGCGCCTGGCTGCACTGGCTGAAAAGGCTGGCATGGACGGTCTGGTGTGTTCCGCGCTGGAAGCTCAGGCGCTGAAATCTGCGCATCCTGCTTTGCAACTGGTCACTCCAGGCATTCGTCCAAGCGGCAGCGCTCTGGACGATCAACGCCGCATCCTGACCCCGCGTCAGGCGCTGGACGCAGGTTCTGACTACCTCGTCATCGGCCGCCCGATCAGCCAGGCCGCAGACCCGGCCAAGGCGCTGGAAGCGGTTGTGGCAGAGTTGGGGCTTTAACAGCTATTCGCTAAAACCGAGGCGACCTTATCGCTGGCAAGCCATGCTCCCACAGGGGGAATGCGACTTTCTGTGGGAGCATGGCTTGCCAGCGATGCAGGCGCCTCGGTCTTATCTGACTCACCTGAGCGCTCAATCTACAAACCCAACACCAACCGCCGCTCATACCCGATCCGGCCCTTGTAGGCCTTGCCGGTATCCACCCAACCCTGGCCGACATACAAATTCAGCGCCGCCAGATTATCCGCATCCACCGACAACATCAGCTGCCCGATATCCGGCCACGTCGCCCGCGCAACGTGCGGCAACCCCTGCAAAAACACCTTGCCCAGGCCTTTGCCCTGAACCCGGTGATCAATCTGCAGCGCATGCAACGTCGCTGAACCTTCCACTGCCCAGTGCGGTAAAAACTCCCCACGTTTGAGCAGTAAAAATCCTACTGGCTTATCATCCACCAACAGCGCCACACCTTGAATATTCGGGCTCGGGCGGACCAGCAACGTGTTCAGCGCACAATAAATATCCCCGGAAAACGGCAGTTGCTCTGGCAGGATCTCCAGAGCATCTAACTGCTGGCGCTGTGTTTCGTTGAGGGTTTCGTAGCTCACAACTTGCGTATTCATCACTGCTAAATCGCACCGTCTGACAAGAAAAGTAGGCGGTGCGCAGTATGGCTCAGTGTCTGACAGAATTGCATGGCGAGGGCGGGCTAAATATCTGCTTCTCAACGACGGTTAACGCGTCACAGCCATCGCTCAGCAACATCAGCGCGGCATTGGCGATGCAACGCACATCGCAGTCATCGGCACCGTCCAGCGTCTCCAGCAGATAGCGCGCCATACGGATACGCCGGTCGGCACTGGCAAACAGAAAATCCAGAGGCGCCTGGCTGTCGATGTGCATCACCGGGCTGTCGGTGTTGTTGCTCTTGAGAGGGATGAAGCGATTCACGCTGCACCTCCGCCGACGGATGGGGCAGGGGGATTGGGAGTGATCTTGAACATGTTTGAAGCTCCTATGCGAATGGGAGCCGCCAAATACTCACTTCCACATGAGTGGGTGGCAGCTGTGCGCGGGTGTGGAAGACCGGTCATAGGAACCCGGCGCACCCGAAAGTGCCCCAGCGCACAGCCGCCATAACACAACAGTCGCAGACATTACTGTCTCCGATTGCTGGTATGAGCTTTGCGTTCCTATAACCAATCCGGGCTTCCACACCCGATCGCTGATGTGCAGCGACGGCGCGACTATAAGCCCCGATCCCGAGCGCTGCAACCCACCCAACCCCCGTCACACAAGTGCTTGAGCCCTATCGAATTTTTATCCGGCCTTACGGGTTGTAACTTCGCTCAAGACCGGTACAATGGCGCGGCTCGCCGACAGGTGAGTGTCGTTATGGTGACCCCATCGGTCCCCCCGCAACGATTACCCGTGAACCTGGTCAGATCCGGAAGGAAGCAGCCACAGCGGGAACATTGTGTGCCGGGGTGTGGCTGATGGGGTTACCACCTATCTTTCAACTCGCTAGCTCTAGCGGGTATCTGCAAAAAATCCGGATTTGATCAGCCTTCAGGGTTTCCTGAATCGTGCTGCGTCGTCTGCGAGTCTGTTTCACCCCCAATTGCTTCAGACATAGATCTGCTTCGTCACCTTCTTCGGAAAATACCTGTCCACCAACGCATATAGCGCTGCCGCTGTTTCAGCATCCACCACGCCGTCATATTTTTGCGGGCGGAAATGCAGCTGGAATGCCCGGATCAGGTTTTTGTATCCACTGTCAGTCATCGCAGCGGTTGGGTCGTACCCGTAACGGCCTAGTTTCGCGATCATTTCGGCCTTGGCGGGCAGGGCGCTGCTGAACTGCGTTTGATAATTTTGTTTGGTTGCTTCGTCATACCACGCGCCGATTCCGGCATCGTGAAGTTCTTTCCAGGGGAAGGCGGCACCGGGATCGCTTTTACGGCCGATGGAGATGTCGCTGTGGCCGACGACGTTAACTGGCGATATGTCCGGGTAACGCTGGAGGATGTTCCTGGCCAACTCTTTGACTGCCTCTATTTGCGTGCAGTTATAGGGCGGGAAGGTGAAAACGCCTTTGTCTTCGGTAGCCACATAAACGATTTCTACTCCAATGGCTGTGTCGTTCAAGTTGTAACGCCTCGCCCATTCGCTGACGCCTGCATGCCATGCGCGTTCTTTTTCATCGACGAGGTTGAAGATGCGCATGTCGGTGAAACCTGCGTCGGTGTAGGTTTTATCGCTCGGGTCGGGGACGAGATAGTGCGAGCTGACCGAGGGACCGGTCAGTGCGGCGACTGATTGTTGGAAGTTACAGGCCGTGTAGTGCATCACCAGAAAGCGGGTGCGGTGGTTGAAGCTTTTGGTGGCTCTGTAACTGTTGTAATCGATAGCGTACATCGGTGAATCCTGCTTAGCGTGAATGAGAAAGCACGCTAGCATCGGGTGTTTTGTGTATGGCTTTAGATATGTATTACATGTTGGTTTTTTGGGTGTTTAAGATATCCGCACGCTCTCTGTAGGAGCTGCCGAAGGCTGCGAATCGGTAAAAACTGACACACTGCTTTCGCAGCCTTCGGCAGCTCCTACAATTGGTTATTCTCGCCGTCAGAGCTTGTGCCACGAAGCCGACCAATTTATTTAAAGATGTAGGGGGCACTTGCGCATTTGAGTTGAAACCGTCATCTGTCCAGGAAAAAATGCAACGCACCCGACGTATCCGTGTCGATCGTAATTCAGCGCTTTGGATCTATGCACAGCATCTAAATGACCAATACACATGCCACTCAAGTCACCACCCGTCCCGCCACCCCGCACGACGCTTTGTCTATCGGTGTGCTCGGCATGCAGGTTTTTCTCGATACGTATGCCACCGAAGGAATCCGGGACGCAATTGCTCAGGAAGCGCTTGATGCCTTCTTGCCGGATACGATTTCAAAGATCATTTCCCAGCCTGATACTTTGATCGTTGTGGCGGAGGTTGATCGTCATCTTGTCGGCTTCGCACAGGTTGCCTTGCGAACTGATCATGAACTGATTGGCGATTCGAGTGCTGCGGAGTTGAAACGTCTGTACGTACAGGAAAGGTTTACCGGACGAGGCGTGGGCTACACATTGCTCCAAAGCGCCGAAGAATATGCGCGGCTTGGAGGTGCGTCACCGCTTTGGGCCACGGTCTGGATTGGCAATGAGCGAGCGCTGGGTTTTTATCCTCGGCAGGGTTATGAATATTTGGGGACGACGTCTTTCACCTTTCAAAATGAAACTCATGAAAACCGCTTGTTCGCTAAAAACATAATTTAATGAGTAGAAGATTCTCTTGTGAGGGGGAGCCCGTTTCGGCGCAGCGCTGTCTCGTAGCAAACGCGTAATTTGCTGGCGCGAGTGGGCGACGATCCGACTTGCCCGCGAAGGTCGATAACGCGGTGTGCCTGATCTACCGGGTTGGCTGAATCGCGGGCAAGCCTCGCAAACAGGAAAAGCTCGTTCCATCTGTGGGACCGAATTCATTCGGGAAGACTGATTGCCATACGCTGAATATGTATTGTCTGTACTGGCCCCTTCGCGAATGAATTCGCTCCCACGGTTATAGCGATCGTTACGCGGCAGCGCTGCTTATCTACTCTTCGCGTAAAACCGCAGATCCTTCCTCAACCCTTCAACGCAAAAATCCACGAACGAACGCACCTTCGAAGAGCCTCTGCGGCCTTCCAGATAAACCACATGAACCGGTTCTGGCTCGATCTCGAACCCTTCCAGCACGCATTTGAGTTTCCCGTCGCGCAGGTACTCGCGTATCTGGTAATACGGCACCTGGGTCAGCCCCCAATTCTGTAGGGATGCACCGATTGCAGCCTGGAACGAGGTCAGGCTGAGCCGCGACGCGACGTCCACATTGTAGTCGCGGCCGTCGACCCGGAAGGCCCATTGCGGTGGGCGTTCTGAGGCGGATGTCGAGATGGTCGAATGCTGGCGTAAATCGTCCGGGTGCTGCGGGGTGCCGTGTTTGGCCAGGTAGGCAGGGGAGGCGCAGACCATACGACGCACGCTGCCGACCGGGATTGCCGTCAGCGTTGAGTCGGGCAGGGCACCGATGCGCACCGCGACATCTATGCCTTCTTCCAGCATGGACACAACCCGATCAACCAGAATCGCGCGTATCTCCACAGCCGGGTATTGGCTGAGAAAGCGGGTCAGTAGCGGTGTGACGTGCAGCGCGCCGAACATCTGAGGCGCTGTCACCGTCAGTAGCCCGCCGGGCCTTGTATGCATACCAGCCGCAGCGTTTTCAGCCTCATCAAGATCGGCGAGCAAGCGGCGGCAATCGATGGCGAAGCGCTCTCCGGCTTCAGTAAGCCGCATGTTTCGAGTGTTACGCACCACCAGCAGAATCCCCAGCCGGGTCTCTAGGCTGGCCACGGCCCGAGTGACTGTCGCGGTGGATAAACCAAAGTGCCGGGCAACGCCGGCGAAGCTGGTTTGCTCGGCCAGTGCGGCGAAAATCGTCATTTCCTGAATTCGATCCATGTTCCACTCGCAGCGTGAGGTGACTGCCTCGAATGCTATCAGTATTGCAGGAATTGAAATGGTGAATTGAGTTGGATGGTAATTCTCTGCAGAGGAAGCAACGAATAGCATGGATCTCTGTTCTTTCACCTCAGGTTTTTATCATGAGCAAGTTCGATCCATCAGCCGAAGCCAGCGATGCAAATGGCGTCAGTCGGCGCAAGGTTTTACAGGCATCTGCTGTCGGCGCTGCCGCTGCGCTGGGCGCTTCATTCGTGAGCGCTGCCCCTTCATCCTCCAGCTCAACTGCAAGCAGGAAAACCGTTATGGCACTCGACGATGCGTCTCGCGTTACGTTTCACACTCAGAAGGTCGGCGAGGTAGAAGTTTTCTATCGCGAAGTCGGCCGAAAGGACGCCCCGGTACTTCTGCTGTTGCACGGCTTCCCGAGCGCCAGCCACATGTTCCGTGATCTGATGCCTCTGCTGGCAAGCCAGTACCGCCTTATCGCACCGGATTTGCCAGGTTTCGGTAACACCAAAGCGCCGCCGCGGGGGCAATTCGATTACAGCTTTGAAAACCTCTACAAAGTGATCGAGGGTTTTACCGAAGCCTTGGGTCTGAAGAAGTACGCGCTGTACATATTCGATTACGGCGCGCCAACCGGCTTGCGTCTTGCCGCGGCAAATCCGGAAAAGGTGACCGCGATCATCAGCCAGAACGGCAATGCCTATCTTGAGGGCTTTAGTGATCAATGGGGGCCGTGGCAAGCTTACTGGCGTGATCCTTCGGCCTCCAATCGCGAGGCCTGTCGCGCTTCGTTGTCGCCGGAGACGACTCGTGAATGGCAATACGGAACAGGATCTGATCCGCAGAAGCTTTCACCGGACGGCTACAACCTCGACATCCTGTATATGGCTCGGCCAGGTGCAGAGGAGATCCAGCTGGACCTGATTCTCGACTACCGCACCAACGTGGCGGCTTATCCGGCGTTTCAGGCGTACTTGCGCAAATACCAGCCGCCGTTGCTGGCCGTTTGGGGCAAGCACGATCCGGCGTTCATCCCGCCGGGCGCAGAGGCTTACCGCAAGGATATTCCGGATGCAGAAGTGCATTTGCTGGACGCGGGTCACTTCGCACTTGAAACCCATGCGCCAGAAGTGGCCGGGTATATCCGCGAATTTCTCACGCGCAAGCTGAAGCAGCAGTAAAACCGGTCAGCCAATATGGCGTCCGCCTGCACATTCATTGTGACCAGACGGACGCCATCCTTAACTGTCTCTGCCATATTCGGTTGAACTCGCGATTACGCCAGGTTTCAACCCTTACCTCTGTATTCCGACAAAACTAAGTTTTTGAATGTTAGTTGCATACGAGGGTATGCATTTGGATGTTTTTGCCGTTTTAGCGTGAATAATAATTTACCCTCCGCCTTATATCCCTCCGCATTAAGTCTCCAGGTCCGCCGTTGCCTGACATACAAACATGCCAGCCTGTCAAAGGCTCCTGCCAACACTCCTGAGTCAGTTCGTCGATACCCGCGATAGTGAATGAAACTGTCCGGTGTCACGGGAGTCACTTAGTTAACGAGGTGTATTTCAATTCACCTGTTAACGTATTCAGGAAAACCATGCGGATTTTGATTGTCGAGGATGACCCCATACTGGCGTTGCTGAACGCTGATGCTCTTGAAGAGGAAGGTCATGAGATTATTGGGCCCGCTTATGACGAAGCCGAAGCATTGCGGCTTGCCAGGGATTTCCAGGTAGACATTGCGTTTGTTGATATCAACCTCTCCGGGAACGAAGAAGGCATCAAGGTCGCGAATGTTTTACGTGATCAGTACGGCATTTTTTCTCTCTTTGTGACGGGACAGATTGTCGCCGCCCGCGAGCGGGGAGCTGAGTCAATCGGCGTTTTAAGTAAGCCCTACAGTCTTGATGATCTGGCAAAGGCTGCATTGATTGCCGGCTTTTGGTTGGCAGGCCAGCCCGCCAACATTCCGAATCCTGGGGCTCTGAAAATTTTTAATGAGCGCTCCGGGCCTCCGAAGGCATTACCTGAACATTCCTCTCGTATCGCAACTGAACACCGGCCATCATGACGTGATGTGCAATTGCAGCAATGCAATAACCAACGTCATGTGGATGTGTAGGAATGGATTTACGCGACCTTTATTACTTCGAAACCATTGCTGATCTGGGCAATCTGGGGCGCGCAGGTGAAAAGCTGCATCGCACCCAGCCTGCGCTTTCAAAAAGCATTCAGCGACTGGAAGAGACCCTAGGTACCGCTTTGTTTTTTCGTGAAGGGCGGCGCATGCGCCTCACTCCTGCCGGTGAACTGCTGCTGATGCGTGCCCGGCTTTTGCGTCAGGGCGTGCAGGAAACCCGTCGGGAAATTCAGGACTTCGCCAAAGGCACGGTGGGAAATGTTCGCCTCGGCTGTGGACCTACAGCCGCCGAATACCTGCTGCCAAGTCTGGTGTCGTTACTGCTGGAGACAGCCCCGGACCTGACGTTGGAGCTGGTCACCGGCCAGAACGATATCCTGCTCAATTCGTTGCGGACCGGGCAACTGGATCTGCTGATCTGCCCGCTGTCAGCGGTCGATGTTTCGCAATTCGAAACGTTTGCCCTGTTGCAGGATGAAGTGGTTGTGGTCGCCAGTGCGGACCATGTGTTGTTCGAGGGGCCAATCAGCATGGCGGGGTTGTGTGACTGGCGGTGGGTGCTGGCAGCACCCACGGTGGCGACCCGGCGCTGGCTGGACAATGCTTTTTTCAACCACCAACTGGACACGCCGCAGATTCAGATACAGACCAACTCCATCAACATGATGCCGCGACTGATTGCTCACACGCCGCTGTTGAGCTTCATTTCCAGGCACAACCTCGGCGTGGGCAAAATTGGCGCTACCTTGCGTGAGGTGCAATTGCCGGAAACCACTATGAAGCGCAGCTTCGGTCTGGTCATGCGCCGCGAAGCCTATGTCTCGCCGCCCACTGCGTACGTCGTCGATCTGCTCAAGCGCGAAGGCTCGGGCCTTTTCACTGATCACTCCGATCTGACTTGACCTCAATTAAAAGCTTTTTCTGCAGGAACGACCGGGGCGGCGCTTCAACTTGCCCGCGATTGCGTCAGCTCAGACGATATATCCATCGGCCGATAGATCGAATCGCGGGCAAGCGCGCTCCTACAGGTCCATGTTTGCTGCGTTAAAGCGTGGTGTCAGGGATGCCGTGGCGGCTTCTATCAAACAAAAATGCAACGACCTGATCTGGAATTCCTTTCTGTAGGAGCTCACGAGCACCGCGAGGCAGCGATGGCAGTCTGTCTGATGCACCGCTATCGCGGCCTCGCGGTGCTCGTGCGCTCCTACAGGGATAGTGTTTGCTGCTCGACAGCGATGTGTCAGGGACAAAGGTGTTACTCAATGCCCCAGCAAGGGCGAAATGCGGGTAATTGCATCAATTAAATTCATAGTTGAATAAAAAAGCGGAAATAGATTTATACGAAGAAAAAGTTAACCATGGATGCCATAGCGGTAGGTATCGCCCGTCGATGTCTGAACCGATGCCAATAATGAAAACAAGGCGTCCTGTATGACTTACACAATTCTTGTCACCGCCGAGCGCCTGGCTCCAGCTGGACTGGACATTCTTACGCAGCGTGGCTGCCGGGTGTTGTTTGTTCGCGCCGGGCATGAGGTCGCTGACATCGAGCGGTTGATGGCCAGCGAACCGATCGATGCGGTGATCTCCCGGACCTTCGAGCTGAGCGAGCAGGCGATTGCCGCGTGTCCGACCCTGAAAGTCATCTCCAAACACGGCGTTGGCGTCAGCAATATCCACGTTGCTGCGGCCAGTGCCCGCGGCATTCCGGTTTACGTCACGCCCGGTGCCAACGCGCAGTCGGTGTGTGAAATGACCCTGGGCTTGATGTTCGCCGCGGCACGCAAAGTCAGCTGGATGGACAGCGAGATCCGCGCCGGTCGCTGGTCCCGTGCGCAGGACGGGCTGGAGTTGAGTGGGCGCACGCTGGGCCTCGTGGGTTTTGGTCAGGTGGCGCGCAAAGTCGCGACGGTCTGTCAGGCCCTCGGTATGCCGGTGCGGGTCTACGATCCGTTTCTCAAAGACGACAGCGATCTGCAGGGCGCTGTGGCCGTGGACTCGCTGGCAGCATTGCTCAGTGAAAGCCATGTCCTGAGCCTGCACGTGCCGCTCACTGCACAGACCGCCAACCTCATTGGCGCCGCCGAGTTGGCAATGCTGCCCGTAGGCGCGGTTCTGATCAACACCGCTCGCGGTGAAGTCGTAGACGAAGCCGCGCTGGTTGATGCGCTGCGCAGCGGTCAATTGTATGCAGCAGGTCTGGACACTATGGCCATCGAACCTCTGCCGTCCAACAGTCCCTTATTGCATCTGGATAACGTTGTGCTGACTCCTCATGTCGGCGGATCGACCCCGGCTGCACTGGCTGCAATGGCCCGAGACGCTGCCACCAACGTTCTGGGCTTTCTCGACGGCAAGCCTGTGCCGCGTACTTCATGCGTCAACGCTGATCTGCTTTCCCTATGACTGGAGATTCACCATGACCGCTTCTGCTCTCAATGACTGGCCAACCGGCTACCGCATCAATCCGCGTAACGGCGACCTCAATGTTGAACTGATCGAAGCCTTCCGGAACATTCCTGTGGCGGTGGCGGGCGATTGCCTGGGGCGCGGCATCGGCGCCAGAGGCCTGCACGTTTATCACGGCGATCTGTCGCTCAAGTTGTGTGGCCCGGCCTTCACTCTGCGGGTTCGCCCCGGCGACAACCTGATGGTGCACAAGGCGCTGATGATGGTGCAGCCCGGTGATGTATTGGTTATCGACGGTGCGGGCGATATCAGCCAGGCGGTGATTGGTGGCCTGGTCCGAACCACGGCATTGCGAGTAAAGCTCGGCGGCATTGTGATCGACGGGGCGGTCCGTGATCTTGAGGAGCTGGCCGAAGGCATCCTGCCAGTGTTTGCAGCAGGGCATACCCATCGTGGCCCGAGCAAGGATGGCCCCGGCGAAATCAACGTGCCGATTGCCTGCGCCGGACTTTGCGTGATGCCCGGCGACTTGATGCTGGGTGATGCAGACGGCGTGCTGGCGGTGCCGCAGGCGGATGTCGCGGCACTGCTGCCGAAGGCCCTCGCGCACCTTGAGCGGGAGGCGGCCATTCGCGAAACCAATCGCCTTGGCACTGCCGATCCGGAACGCTTCGACGCACTGCTGCGCGCCAAAGGCCTGCCGGTCTGAGCACCTTTCACTGACTCTCGTTAAACCCCTGCACGGGCGATCCATGCTTATAGCTGGCGCTTCGCATCTGTAAAAAAGTCACCCATATAAAACTAAAAAAAAGAGGGAACCCATGCTGACGATCCTCAGCTATACGATGATCATTTGCTTCATGTACCTGGTCATGAGCCGCCGTCTTTCGCCGTTGGTGGCATTGATGCTGGTGCCGGTGGTATTCGCCTGTATCGGCGGGTTCGCTGCGGGCCTTGGCCCGATGATGATCGACGGGGTGAAGATGCTTGCCCCCACCGGCATCATGCTGACCTTTGCGATCCTGTACTTTTCGATGATGACCGACGCCGGGCTATTCAACCCGCTGGTCAAACTGATCCTGAAAGTGGTGCAGGGCGACCCGCAGAAAATCGTGATCGGCAGCGCCATTCTGGGGATTTGCGTCGGCCTGGACGGCGACGGTGCGACCACTTACATCATCACCACGGCCGCGCTGTTGCCGCTTTACCGGCGCACCGGGATTCGCCTGCAAGTCATGGCGACGGTGTTGCTGCTCAGCAACGGCGTGATGAACATGCTGCCTTGGGCCGGGCCCTTTTCGCGCGCCGCCAGCGCCATGCACGTGGACGTCGCCGACCTGTTCATGGAAATGCTGCCGATGATGCTGGCGGCCGTGGCATGGGTTGTGTTTGTTGCGTTTCTGCTCGGGCGCATGGAGAAGCGTCGTTTAGGTGTGATCGAGTTACGCGAAGGCGAGGGCATGGATCACTTCAAAGAGTCCGCACCCGGCGACTGGCGCTTCGCATTCAACGCTGTGCTGACGATTGCCCTGATTACCTGCATGGTCATGAGCGTATTGCCGCTGCCGATTCTGTTCATGCTGGCCTTCGGTATAGGCGCGGTGGTCAATTTCCCGAAAATCGAAGACCAGAAAGCCCTGATCTCGCGCCATGCCGGCAATGTGATGCTGGTCTCGCTACTGATTTTCGCCGCCGGGATCTTCGTCGGCATCATGACTGGCACCGGCATGATCAAGGCCATCTCAGAAAGCCTGATCTACGTCATCCCGCAGTGGGCCGGGCAGTACATGTCGTTGATTACTGCGTTCATCAGTATGCCGGGCACCTACGTACTGACTAACGATGCGTTTTACTTCGGCATCCTGCCGATCCTCGCCGAGACCGCCAGCCATTACGGCATCGGGCCTATGGAAATGGCTGTCGCCGGGTTGATCGGGCAACCGGTGCATGTGTTGAGCCCTCTGGTTGCATCGACTTACCTGCTGTGCGGTTTGCTGGATGTCGATTACGCGAACAACCAGCGTATTTCCTTCAAATGGTCGGTGGGCACCGTGGGCGTCATGTTTGTGATGTCGCTGCTGATCGGCGCGCTTTCCATCCTGCACTAAAGCATTGGCCATCGGCCCTGTGCCGATGGCCTGCATCCGAGGTCATGTTCATGTACAACAATCACGACATCGACATTTTGATCAGCGAGGTCGGCCCTCGTGACGGGCTGCAAAGCGTCAAGGCAAGCATGCCGACCGCGCTCAAGATCGAGTGGCTCACGGCACTCGCGGCGTCCGGTTTACGTGAAATCGAAATCGGTTCGTTCGTATCGCCCAAACTGCTGCCACAGATGGCCGACGCCGCACAGTTGGTCGCTCATGCGCGAACCTTGCCGGGATTATTCGTCACCGCTCTGGTGCCCAATCTGAAAGGCGCGCAGGCCGCATTCGACGCTGGGGTGCAAAAGATCACCCTGCCGATTTCGGTCAGTGAACCCCACTCTCTGGCAAACATTCGCAAGACCCATGCGCAGGTTATTGAAGAAGTCCGCACTGTCGTTGCGCTACGCGATCAGCAGTACCCGCACATATTGATCGAGGCGGGTCTTTCGACTGTATTTGGCTGCACCTTGCAAGGCGTAGTCCCCGCCGATGACGTCATTCGTATGGCCGTGACCATGGCCGGACTTGGGGTAGATGAGGTGGGGCTGGCCGACACGGTGGGCTATGCCAACCCGACCCAGGTTCGCCAGTTGTTCACCCGTTTGCGCAACGAGCTGGGGCCGGTCGCGGGCAGTGCCCATTTTCACAACACCCGAGGGCAGGGACTGGCCAATGTTGTGGCCGCGCTTGATGTCGGCGTGACCACGATTGACGCCTCTCAAGGCGGATTGGGCGGTTGCCCTTACGCGCCAGGCGCATCGGGGAACATCGTCACTGAAGACCTGGTTTACCTGCTCGAATCCATGGGCCTGCGCACTGGCGTCGACATCGATCGTCTGGTTGCTGCGCGCGAGTGGCTGCATAAAGGGCTGCCCGGTGAGCCGCTTTACGGGTTCATTCCTGACGCCGGTGTTGGCAAGAATTTTCATTATGCAAGCAAGGGTCAATGAACATGCAACCGACGACTGAAAAGGCGCTGCCGCTCGCAGGTATTCGTGTGATCGAGTTCGTACACATGGTCATGGGGCCAACCTGCGGACTGGTCCTCGCTGACCTCGGCGCAGAGGTGATCAAGGTTGAACCGGCGCCATCGGGGGACAATACGCGGCGCTTGCGTGGCTCTGGCGCCGGTTACTGGATGACCTACAACCGCAACAAAAAAAGCTTTGCCGTCGACATGAAAACCGAAGAGGGGATGTCGGCCGTTCGTAAGCTCATCGCCAGTGCGGACGTCGTCACCGAAAACTTTCGTCCCGGTGCCATGGAGAAACTGGCGCTGGGATACGAGCAGGTCAAAGCAATCAAACCGTCGATCATCTACAGCTCAATGAAAGGTTTTTTGCCCGGACCTTACGACCAACGACCGGCACTCGATGAAGTGGTGCAGATGATGACCGGGCTTGCCTACATGACCGGGCCAGTCGGTCGGCCTTTGCGGGCCGGGGCTTCCGTGAACGATGTCATGGGCGGCATGTTCAGCGCCATTTCAATTCTGGCTGCTCTGCATCAGCGCAACTCCACCGGCCTGGGGCAGTTTGTGCAGACCGGTCTGTTCGAAAACTCGGCCTTCCTCGTTGCGCAGCACATGATGCAGAAAGTCGTCACGGGCAAGGCCGCTGCACCGATGCCCAATAGGGTCTCGGCCTGGGCGATTTACGACGTGTTCACCACCGCCGACGATGAACAGGTTTTTCTCGGCGTCGTCAGCGACGGCCAATGGCAAAGCTTCTGCAAGGCCTTCGGCTTCAAAGAGTGGGCCGTGGATCCGACGCTGGCTCTGAACAACCAGCGGGTACAAGCGCGTGACGACATCCTGCCGCGTGTACGCGAGTGGCTGGGCGGCATGAGCAAGCTCGAAGTCATGGCGCGCTGCGAAGCGGCGGGTTTACCGTTCTCGCCCATTCAGCGCCCGGAGGACCTGTTTGAGGATCATCACCTGAATGCATCGGGCGGCATGGCGGCGTTGAAGACCCCTGATGGTGCTGACGTGAAAGTACCGATGTTACCGTTCGAAATGGATGGCCAACGTTTCGGTACACGCCTCAACGTGCCCGAGCTTGGCAGTCATTCCGCTGAACTGCTTGGGGAGTTAGGGTATTGCGATGAGGACATACAGGCGTTGCAGGCTGCTGGTGTGGTTCAAGGTTAGGGGTGGTGACCGTGCCTTGTGTCCACGACATACCGCTGTCGCGAAGCAAACGGGGCTCTGTAGGATCGCGCTTGCCCGCGATGCGGTGTGTCAGCAAAAGCCTGACCAGATGCAATCGCGGGCAAGCGCGCTCCGCTCCGATGATGGCTACAATCCCAACGACCCTATAACTTTTTAATTGCCGGAATTGAATGTGCGTAACAGTATTCCGTTCGCCCCCGTATTACTTCCTGACATCGCAACTGTTCGACTAAAGGCTAAAGCACTGGCGATGCTTGAAGCTATCGTCTCACCCGATTGGGAGTACAGGTATTACAGCTTCGATGCGCATTGGGGTAGTGGTGAGGAGATGGCGTCCATGCGCAACGGATCGGGCGACGATTGGTTTCTGCTCTTCGGAGCGTTCGGTGCCGCGATAAAAGGGTTTGCTCACGAAGCATCAGATGCTTGCAATAACGACCTTGCAGCCGCCGCGAGGATTCAACTTCCTCAGCCTTTTGAATCATTTCTGAATGAGCCCGCGTTCAGCATGGATAGCGTGAGCTACTGCTACTGGAGGCGCCCGGAGGACTCAAGCTGGCATAAAGTGGCGTGTGCAAATTCGCTGTCGGATGTGGTTGATGACGGCTCGTCAAAATTCGCACTCTTGTGCGAACCCGCAGCTTCTTATGTCGTTTTCGCCAAAGAGTATTATGAAGTTGAGTTACCACTTTTGCCGGTGCAACGCATTTACGAGCACGGCCTGTTGACCGAGGAGTTGGTGAAGGCCCTCAATCCGGATCTGGATTTTGCCGAGGCCCGGGAGTTCGCTGCAGAGATTGGCTATCCCTGTGGTTGAGCCTTGGTCAGGGCTGCGACTGTTTTATCTGGATAAAGCGAGCGCTGGTTTGACCGCGTCAGAATGATAGAACAGACTTCCAATCCATTTGCGGACGTTGGTCAAGGAGTTGTAAATGGCAAATCGAGTTTACTTGATGAATCACAGCCAATCCGAACCCGCCCTGGCTGCAGAACTGGAGGATGCCTGTTTGCTGGCCGCCAGTTATCAGTTACCAATTTTGTGGTTGGCGTTGTTCGATTCGGATGACTTGGTCAACGTTCTTGTACATTGCGAAAACGATGCGGGTGAGCTGGATAGCGAGCTGATTTTGACTTGCTTTGCGTCCACCGAGAAAGCACTGAAGACTTACAGCTCAAGAAGGCAGGACCTTCAGGCGGCATTAGGTGCTGACAGCGCGACCAGTGTGGCTGAGTGGGAGGCGTTCATTGCCAGCGAGTTGCACGGCTCAACGGTTCAGATCGATCTGACTGAACTCTGGATGATGTACGGCGATGCGGATGCGCTGGATGCCCAGGTCAGCGAATGGCTGGCGGGGCTTGATGACACCACGAGTGGTGCATGGATATCTTTCTGTCATCAGGCAAACCTTGATGACGCTGACACACGGCGCTACGGTGTTCGCGGCTATCCGTGGAATGCGAAGCCGGGATGGCAGTGAGGCGGAGTTTGATAATCAACCCACACATCGCCATCGCAGGTTGATTAAGTCATTCAAGGCGCATCGATAATGATGGAAATATTGGCTGGGCTATTTTTTCGTACCATTTGCTATCCCATAGGCTGGCCAGTTATGAAGATTTTTACACTGGGAAAGTACCCGGTAAAAGGGTCCTGGTTTACCCAAACCCCTCAGGACGAATGGACGTCCGCGATTGGGCTCGCGGTATTGGTGATCGCGATGATGGCAGCACTCAAACAGTTCGTGATGACTTAGAAAATCTTATATAACTCCCCTTATGAAAGAGGCGTGCAAATGATGCTCGCTACAACTGACCACCATCCCAACGTAACTCTGGCCCCCGCCCAACAAACTGACCTCGATGATCTCGTCGCCATCCGGATTGAAGCCATGCGCGAAAGTCTTGAACGGGTAGGGCGCTTTGATCCGGTGCGTGCTCGCGAGCGTTTTGCCAGCGCTTTTGATGCACGGGATACGCGCTATATCGAATTGGCTGGAGAGCGCGTGGGTTTTGTCGTGGTCAAGCGGCACGATGATGAACTGGTGCTTGATCACCTGTACCTGAAGCTGGCCGCGCAAGGTTTGGGCTTAGGCTCTGCGGTTCTGTCGCTGATATTCGAAGAGGCGGATGCTTTGGGGCTGCCGATTAAAGTCGGGGCGCTTAAAGAGAGCGCCTCGAACCGGTTTTACACGCGCCACGGGTTTCAGTTTTTGGAAAGCGGCGAGTTTGATCATTACTATATTCGTCGGGGTGTTACAGGCTGAAAATGTGCCGTCAAAGGTGCGCAGAGACTCAATCAGAACACTCGACCGCAGTTTCGAAGCCCTGCCAGCCCTGCAATTGCCTGGAAGCGACCAGCAGGCGATTTCCCACGCCAGACGTCGAAGCAACGCAGACACCTTTTTCATCCCAGAACGCGCTTCGCCCAGCCGCTGCCCAGCCACCTGTCGGCCCGCCATGATTGGCCATGAGTACGGCCATTTCGTGGAGCCGGGAGTAACTTTGCAGCAGCGAACTGTCTCGTGGATAACCTGCTTCACCGATCAGCACGCTTGAGGCATAAACCTGAGCGCCTTGTCTGGCTGCTGCCGACGGATGTTCTGGATGGCTGAAATCAGCGCACACCGACAGCGCGATGGGCGAGCCCGCGATGTTTATCAAATCGCCGCCGTTACCGGCACTGAAATACTGTTCTTCGCCAAGGTGTAAATGCTGTTTGGTATAGA
Organism: Pseudomonas syringae group sp. J309-1; assembly: GCF_032582135.1. NCBI lineage: Bacteria > Pseudomonadati > Pseudomonadota > Gammaproteobacteria > Pseudomonadales > Pseudomonadaceae > Pseudomonas > Pseudomonas syringae group sp. J309-1. Next base: position 49,571 of record NZ_JAWHNU010000025.1, read on the forward strand.
CCGTGACCGAACCGTCGCCATGGAGTATGAAGGCTGCGATCAATGGCTTTTCATGGCCTGGCATGCGCAGCGGTAAACCGACGACAGTGGTCATGGAGTTTTCCCGCGCGAGTTGTCGCAAGGGGAGCAGAACCGGACTGTTCACATCTTGCGTCAGCGCTTCGGCCAGAGTGGGTTCATAACCCGTGAGCGACAGCTCGGGAAAAACCAGAAGATTTACTCCGTGCTCACTGGCGCACTGCATAAACTCGATGTGCAGATTCACGTTTGCATTGATATCGCCTGCTTGAATGGCGCATTGGGCGGCAGCTAAAACAGGTGGCATGAAAGCTCTCCATTAAAAGTTCTCCAGTAAAGGACATTATTAATATCCAACACGCAGAGCAGAAAGCAGCGACTCCAAGGATTCCGGCGATTTATTAAACGTGCTTTCAGACTTCAACGTATCCCATTGCATGGCGTCGCTCAGGCAGTAGTCGCCGATACACTTCATGGCGTGGACTTGCGAATCCAGAAGACCCAAGGGTATCCACATGTATGGTTTGCCACGCAAGGCATTGGGAACGGTCGAGCCACAGTGTTTGCAGAAATCATTCCGGTAGCCGCTGGGTTTGAGCCATGTGTTGATTTCAGACTGTCCCGCCTCCCACTGGAAGCCGGATTCAGGAACGATCGTCGCGCAGTTATAACCGGTGCCTGTTTGTTTGCGGCAAAGGGAGCAGTGGCATCGGTAGAAATACAGCGGCTCTGTCTTGAGGGAAAAAACCACGGTTTCGCACAGACATTGTCCTGTCAGCATTTATAAATTCCTTATTGAAGTGCCTGTTGATTAGCTGTTGTCCGGTTCATTGCTAAGGCCTGATAAAAATCTTCCGGTGATGATTGCGATTGCCTCCACTGGGGACATCAACGCAGTGTCTACAGTAAACGGCGCTTTATTCCACGCTTCGTATTCATGACTGAGCACAGACGTCCAGGTGGGCGGGGTCAGCCCCGGTACATCACTGTTTCTGCTCTCAACCCGACGCTGGTGCTCTCGTTTGTCCGAGCAAACCACCTGAATGTCGACTAACTGGACGCCAGCCCGTGCGGCAATTTCGTTCCAGGCTTTACGGCTTTCCATGACCGGGTTAACGCAATCAACAATAACCGAACTGCCCAGTTGCAGGTTGCTCAGCGCGAGTTCGTTCGCAGCCATATACCCGCACCGACCGACATCCTGAGCAAGTTCGCCGGAGTTTCGGATCGCTTGTTCAATCGTATCTATTCGCAGGTAAACCGCACGCATGTGGCGGGTGAGTTCGCGGGCGATGGTTGTTTTACCGGTACCGGGAAGACCGCTGAAGACAATGAGCATTCGGTGTCCTTAGGCTGTATTGCCCGTCTTGTTGGGGTCAATCAAGCACGGGACGCATGAAACTACGTTCGTAGCTGACAATGAATTTTTTCTCTGTCGCCAGTGCCACCGCTTCAATGCATTCAGCATCGGTTTCGGCTTCTTTGCGATAGCGCTCGTAGTCCGAGAGACTTGGGAAACTGAACAGGCAACAGGCGATATTGTTGGCACCTTCTGCCGGCAGGAAGTAGCCATGGTGCAAGCCGCCCAAGCGCGTTACCAACCGTATCCATAAGCGGGAATAGATTTCAAAGGCAGGGATTTGGTACGGATCAATCTGGTACTTCACGTGGCAGGTAATCACACGAGCTTTCCTTGTTCGCAATGGTTCGTTAACAGGGCGCAAAGGTTATCAATAATTCAGCCCTGATCTGAATACTTCTGCTTGAAATAACGTCGTCGCTGCCGACTTCCCGGATACATGTGACGGGTCTGTGTATGCCGTTTTGTTCTTGAATCTGTGTCTAACATCTTTGCTTTTCGCGGCTTAATCTTGCTCCGAACATTCTCAAGGAGCGACACCATGCCCGAACTGTCCACCGTGGTTGCCTATGGCTTGATCTCACTTGGCATGGTGTTGACCCCCGGCCCGAATATGATTTACCTGATTTCGCGTTCGATCTGCCAGGGCCGGGTGGCCGGGTTGATTTCTCTGGGCGGCGTAGCATTGGGCTTTGTCGTTTATATGGTTCTCGCTGCGTTGGGTATCACCGCGTTGGTGATGGCGGTTCCTTATGCTTACGACGCCCTGCGAATCGGCGGGGCGTTGTATCTGCTGTATCTGGCGTGGCAGGCAGTCCGGCCCGGTGGGCGCTCTCCTTTCCAGGTGAAGGACCTGCCCAAGGACGGCCCACGCAAGCTGTTCATGATGGGTTTCATCACTAACCTTCTGAATCCTAAAGTGGCGGTGATGTATTTGTCGTTGTTGCCGCAGTTCATTGATCCTGCCCACCACGGCAGCGTACTGATGCAATCGCTGGTGCTGGGCTTTACGCAGATTTTTATCAGTGTGACCGTCAACGCGGCGATTGCCATTATGGCTGGCTCAATCGCTGCGTTTTTTGTGGGCAGGCCTTTCTGGCAGGTCGTACAGCGCTGGCTGATGGGCACAGTACTCGCGGGGCTGGCGATGCGAATGTTGATTGAAGGGCGTCGGTAAATGGTCGGGTTTGTAGCATTTCGTGGCGCTTGAGCCCATCGGATTCCCTTTGTACCTTGCGGTTATGAAGCGAAACAGGCTCCGTGAGAGATTCTATGTTGGCTTGCAAATAACATTTCCGTGGGAGCGAATTCATTCGCGAAGGAGCCAGTAAATTCGCCGCTTTCGTATCGTCTGATATGCCGCTTTCCCGAATGAATTCGGTCCCACAAGGACATCGCAAGCCGGATCGCCGCCTGCGCGATCCTACATGGAATCTCTCACAGGTATCGATGTAATCCTGCAACCTCATCAATGCCCATGAACAGTCCACGCCACCAGCCGGGCAACCATTGGCCTGACCACGAGCACGCAAATGAATGCGGATGGCATCGCCACCCGATACGCATTCATCACATTCTTCATGTAGTGTTCATCGAAGCCGAACTCCGCCAGGGTGATCACCAGGCACATCAGAAACGCCATGATGGTCGCCATGTAGAGCGCAAAGATGTAAGGCGTCGCTCGTTTGGGAAAGCGCAGACGTAAGGTATTTTGATTGGTTTCAGCAGGCATCGGCTAACCTCGTCAATGTTGTTTGTCAAAAGAGCCGCCAAGCTAGCAAGCCGTCGAGGATGCCGGTAGCGGCGTAATGCTTGAATCACTGTTAAGTAAAATCAACGAATAAGGCATCGGGAACGCGATGGATATTCTGGGGCTGATCAACACCTTTATCCGCGTGGTAGAAGCGGGCAGCATTGCTGCGGCGGCTCGTGCTCAGGGCATGAGTGCGGCGGCGGTAAGTCAGAGCATCAGTCGGCTGGAAAAACACCTCGGCACACGGCTGCTTTCGCGTACTACGCGCAGGATGGCGCTGACTGAAAGCGGTACGCGCTATTACGAAAAGGTGAGACACATCCCGCGCGATATCGAACTTGCCTCGCAAGCCGCAGCTGTCGCCACTGATCCTCAAGGCCCGCTGCGCATCGCGACTACTGCGGCGTTCGGGCGTCATGTGTTGGCACCGCTCATGCCCGCTTTCAAGGCGGCTTACCCGCGCATTGACATCGAGTTGATCAGTGCAGACCGGCGCGTCGATCATCGTCTGGAGGGCGTGGACGTCAGCGTTCGTATCGAGGCCCAACTGAGCGATCAGTTGGTAGCGCGGCGTATTGCATCGCTTCCATTCGTGTTCTGCGCTTCGCCTGCCTACCTTGATCGGGCTGGCGTACCTGTCTCGCCCTACGAGCTGAAGACGCACGCCTGCCTGGTGTTTCGTTACCCCACCGACGGGCGTTTTTTGCCGTGGAATTTCATACTCGACGGCAAGCGTTTCGAGGCGAAGGTCAATCCCGGGTTTATCTGCGATGACATCGACATGCTCACGCAGATCGCCCTGAACGGGGGTGGCATTGCCCGGCTGGCCAGCTTTATCGCGCAACCGCTTATCGACAGCGGTCGTTTGCTGCCATTGTTTGACTCAGACAACCGCGATGCTGTGTCTGCCGAGTCTGAGCCGATGGATATTTATGCGTGTGTCACAGAACGGTCGGCATTGAATGCGAAGGTACGTGCGTTTATCGCGTTTCTGGAAGGTGCGTTGCAGGACGGTTCGACTGGGCAGAAATGAATGTCGGGCGATCAGAACTCGCACCCCACCTGACGTTCTACTGAAAGCTACTGTGCAGCAAACACGGGGCCTGTAGGAGCCAACTTGTTGGCGAGACGTCGGCCCTGCAAAGTCATTTATTCCGCCTCGCCAACAAGTTGGCTCCTACAGAAGTATGCGTTTCAACCCTAAGGCTATGCGTTGTTTGCCAGGAGACCACACATTGAGTCACGACGAGCTTCAGTCCTTTAGCGAACATGAAGTCGCAGAAATGCAGCGCTTCAACAAAAAGCTCGGCTGGCTACCGCGTTTTCGAATCCGCAATCGCTTCACGCCTCAGGTGATTCAGACTCTGCTAAAAGCGGGTCAAATCGCTGGCGCGGGCAAGCTGGCCAAGCAGGGACAGCAGGCTGAAAAGCGTTCAGTCGGTGTCGATGGCATTTCGGTCCCTGTGCGGATATTGAGGCCCAAAGGCAAAGCAAAAGGCGTGGTGCTTGATATCCACGGCGGTGGCTGGGTCATAGGCAATGCGCAAATGAACGACGACCTTAACCTTGCTTTAGTGAAAGCATGCGAAGTCGCCGTGGTCTCGGTGGACTATCGCCTCGCGGTATCGACGCCCGTTGAAGGTTTGATGGATGACTGTCTTTCTGCGGCGCGCTGGTTACTGAGTGGTGCCAGCGAGGAGTTTGCCGGTTTACCCGTGATCGTTATCGGCGAATCGGCAGGCGGGCATCTGGCTGCGGCGACACTTTTACGGCTCAAAGCCTGGCCAGATTTGCTTGGGCGAGTGATCGGGACGGTCCTGTATTACGGCGTTTACGATCTGACCGGAACGCCAAGCGTCCGCGCTGCCGGTCCTGAAACCCTGGTGCTGCATGGCCCGGGCATGGTCGATGCGTTGCGTCTGCTGACGCCGGATGCAACTGATGAAGAGCGTCGTCAACCACCGTTATCGCCCTTGTACGGCGACCTCACGGGCATGCCGCCTGCGCTGATGTTTGCCGGTGAGCTGGACCCGCTGCTGGACGACACTGTGCAGATGGCTGAACGATGGGCGAAGTCGTCGGAAGTGGAAGTACACGTGATGCCGGTTTGTGCGCACGGCTTCATTCACTTCCCTACGGCGATAACGGGACGGGTGCTTGCGCGCAGCCATCGGTGGATTTCGGACCGGATCAGCGCAGTCACGCGTTGAACTGACAGGCATGTTTCATGCGCTCCGGTTATTCATTGCCGGAGGCGGCAGTTTATTGCCTGGCGTTCCCGATGAAAAAACACGCTGACTGTCTACGGGCCAGACAACGCGGCGTTATTGGATAGCGATAAGAAGTGGCATACGGGTTGCTATATCGATAAGGCTTGAACTGTAGCGGTGCGAATAGCGAGCACTGCACCACCACTCATTTATGGACAGCCGACTGGAGACAGCATGAAGATTGATAATGGACTGAACACGTTATTGACGAACGGCGTACAGACGCAAAAAGTTGACAATAATGTGCAAGGCAGCAAGTCTTCTGCCTTCGCCGACGTACTGGCATCAGCCTCTGTAACGAAAACCGCGACCAGTGCCAACGTAGCCACTGCTGCGCCGCAAGCGAGTGATTACAGAAGCGTGCTGGTCAGTTCTGCAAAGCAAGATGATGCCCATGCCGAGAAATTGCTGGGGGACGTTACCAGCGGCAGCTACTACCAGTTGATCAACGTTTCGGAATGGCCAACCATCCGTTATTCAGTGTCGGGTGAATTACAAACTCCCGAGTCCAAAGCGTACTTTGAATCCACCAGCGCCTCGGCACTTATTGATCGTACCGAGCTCTTGAACGCTGAAAGGGCGAAAGGGACTTCCGCTGCTGAAATCCTCGATAAAGTGCTGGCCTTCAACACCTCACTGCCTTCGCGTTTCAAAGACATGGCCGGCATCACCAGCTGATGCATTCATCCAGGGCTGCCGATCCGCCGGGAAAGGCAGCTTCCTGTCATGGCTCAATCTGCGATTGAGTTCAGCTCTGTCATGATTTCATCCGACAGCACCAGCTCGCTCACGGCAAGGTTTTCGCGCAAGTGAGTCACCGAGGATGTACCGGGGATCAGCAGGATGTTGGGAGAACGATGCAGCAGCCATGCCAGTGCCAACTGTTTTGGCGTGACGCTGAGTCGCTGCGCGACGGTCGATAACGCGGACGACTGCAGCGGCGTGAACCCGCCCAACGGAAAGAACGGCACATAGGCAATACCGTCACGCGCCAGTTGGTCGATCACCGCGTTATCGTCCTGATGAGCGATGTTGTAGAGATTTTGTACGCAGACGACATTGACGAGTTTGCGCGCCTCAGCGATTTGCGTGGGCGTGACATTGCTGATGCCGATATGGCGAACGAGTCCTTGCTGCTGCAATTCTGCAACGGCGCTCAATTGTTCTTCTATCGAACCTTCGGCCGTTCCCATTGCGCTGAACATGGAGCGCACGTTCACCACATCCAGCACGTCCAGGCCCAGATTACGCAGGTTATCGTGCACAGCCTGGGTCAGGTCTTTTTTCGACGTGGCTGGAATCCAGGAGCCGTCTTCGCCGCGAATGGCGCCCACCTTGGTAACTATCGTCAGGTCATCTCGATAGGGATGCAGTGCTTCGCGAATAATCTGGTTGGTCACATGCGGCCCGTAAAAGTCGCTGGTGTCGATGTGGTTCACGCCCGACTCGACGGCTGCACGCAGCACGTCCACCGCGGCTTGACGATCTTTCGGCGGGCCAAATACACCGGGACCTGCGAGCTGCATTGCGCCGTAACCGATTCGGTTCACCTGGCGGTCGCCAAGATTGAACGTGCCGCTTTTGTTTAAAGCATTCGTCATGTCTATCGCTCTTGCTTCGCTTGAGGGAAAACTATGATATGAAGGAACCTTCAGGTTTTGAATTCGCATTCCATGAGCACTGTCAAAGCATCGTTAAAGCCAAGAAAATCAGCGGTTCAGGCCCGATCCGTTGCGACGGTTGAGGCGCTTCACACGGCGACCCTTCAGGTTTTGACCCAGTACGGGCTGACCCGCTGCACTACCACGCGTGTCGCTGAGCGGGCCGGCATGTCGGTTGGCAGCGTCTATCAGTACTACCCGAATCGCGATGCGTTGCTGGCGGCGGTGCTCGAAAAGCATCTGCAGGAAGTTGTCGATACCGTTGAGTTGGCCTGCGGTCGATGTCACGGAAAAACAGTCGCTGAAATGGCATCGGGTTTTATCGTGGCGTTTCTGGCTGTCAAACTGCGTGATCCGGTGGTATCGAAAGCGCTCTACGCCATCGCAGCAGAGCGGGGCGGAGCTGAACTGGTCGCCCGCATAAACGCCCGCATGCTAGTCGCGATGACGAACATGCTGACCACGGCGTCTGACGCACATTTTGACAATCCCGCCCTGATTGCCTCGATCTCGCATACCGCAGTGGTCGGACCTGTGCGAGCCTTGCTTGAAGGGCATGGCAATCCTGACTTCGAGACCTGCCTCGAAGAGCAATTGACCTTGATGTTGACGGCCTATCTTCAAGTTAATCAGCGCGTTAAACGTCTATGAAGCCTTTTAGAATTCGTGAGTTAACTTCAGCCGACACTGAAGCGTTGCTGGCGTTTGAAGTCCGTAACCGTGAGTGGTTTGAATCGCACATTGATGCCCGCGAGCCTGACTTCTATTCGTTGCAAGGTGTCGCGGAGCATATCGACTGCTATCTCGCCGACTTTGCCCTTGGCGTCTGGCATCCATTTGTCATCGAAGATTCCAGTGGGCGAATAGTCGGGCGGGCAAATCTGAAAGGCATGAGTTCGTCAGGCCAGACTGGTGAGGTCGGGTATCGAATCGACCAGGATGCTTGCGGACAAGGGCTGGCCACATTGGCGTTGAAGCATATGATTGGACAGGCAAAAGAGCGTTGGGGGCTTGTGCAACTGGTTGCTTATGTCTTCAAGGAAAACCTTGGTTCGAGGAAGGTGCTTGAGCGCTGTGGGTTTCGGCTAGAGCAGCCTTCGGGTGATGATGCTGCTGAGTGTCGGTTTGTTCTTTCTGTTTAGAGAGGTCTGCATTCCGATACGCCGTTTTGTATGGATGGCACGCCGCTGTCCGGTAGGAGCTAACTTGTTGGCGAGGCATTGGATCTTCTCAATCAGATAATCCGCTTCGCCAACAAGTTGGCTCCTACCGGGACGGCGTTTCAATTCAATTTGATCAGCGTTAATGACCCCGACCACCTCCAAATGACCAGTCTTCACTTGCGGTTGTGGTGATGACCACCATCACATCCTCGGGGTTGAACCCTGGCGAACGTCCCAGTTTTTCCACCAGATCCCGATAAAAGCGCTGCCTGGTTTCAACGCTGCGAGGACGTCCTGCGGTAATCGCAATCAACACAAAGTCCTGGCTGCGCGGCCCGCCAAGATAGTTGCGGTCAAATATCAGCTCGCCCACTTCATGCTGGTGAATGACCTGAAAACGATCTGCCTCGGGCACCTCGAAACTGTCGACCAATGCTTCGTGCAAACTCTGAGACAGTGCCTGTAAATAGTCAGCGGATTTGCCTCGGTGCAGCGAAATACGTGCGAATGGCATGAATGATTACTCCTGGCCGCTGACAGGGTGGGCTTCTAGTTCCCTGAGCAGATTCAGTGCCGAAGCTGCCGTTGGCCAGCCTGAATAGAACGCCAGATGGGTGATGGCTTCGTTCAATTCATCGACACTCAAACCGTTATCCCGCGCGCGTTGTAAATGAAACGGCAGTTGCTCAAGCCGGTACATCGCTACCAGCGCAGCCACTGTCGTCAGGCTGCGTTCACGGGGCGTCAGTTGAGTGCGTTTCCACATGTCGCCAAACAGCACGCTGTCTGTCAGTTCGGCAAACTTTTGCGGATATTGCCCTTGTTGCTCCAGCTCCTGAACGATGGATGAACTCATGATGCTTTCTCTTGATTCGCCAATGGGTCAGGAAAACTATCAAGTCGTAATCATTCCGAATATCAGATTTAATGGCGGTAATGATCCCAAAAAAGTGGACTGTTTCCATGCGTCGCCCCACCTTCGATCTTGATGTGTTGCGTACTTTCGTCACCGGCGTTGAATTCAACAGTTTCGCTAAAGCGGCAGATCGTCTCGGGCGCTCAACGTCTGCGGTCAGTGCTCAATTAAAAAAGCTGGAAGAACAGGTTGGCACGCCTGTGTTGGCCAAATCGGGACGCGGGCTGGTCCTGACGCCCGTCGGGGAATCTCTGCTGAGTCATGCCCGTCGATTACTGGAACTGAACGACGGCATTTTTCAAACTTTGCACGAGAGCCAGACGGCCGGAACCATTCGTCTTGGTCTTCAGGAGGACTTTGGGGAGCACTTTCTCAGCGAGATCCTTCGCCGTTTTGTGCAGACGTATCCAATGGTGAGTCTCGAAGTCCGGATCGCACGCAACGCCGAATTGCTCGCTCTGATTGAAACCGCAGGGCTGGACCTGGCCCTGACCTGGGACACCGGGCACAACTCGCCTTATGCCGAGCATTTAGGCGAAACCCAAATGCACTGGATCGGAATTCGCGACACTCCGTTGCTGAGCCGTCCTGTGGATTCGCCGCTGCCGTTGATCCTGTTCGACGCCCCGTGCGTATTGCGCAGCGCCGCCACCCAGGCACTGGATGCTGCGCAAATTCCGTGGCGCATAGCGCTGACCAGCCCCAGTGTGGGAGGAATCTGGGCAGCGGTCTCTGCCGGATTGGGCGTGACGCTGCGAACACGCATCGGCCTGCCGGATAACCTGACTTTTCTGGACGGTTTACCCTCGGTGCCGAGCCTTGGGTACGTGCTTCATGGCGCAGGAGACGACCCAACGCCTGCGACGAGGCATCTGGCTGAGTTGATAAGGATGAGTTTGCAGGAGCAGACGGTCAATTTTGTTGGCGCGCAATAGGGCGTTAAGCAACGCCCTGACGAAACCGTTGCTCTGTTATCGCTATCAATCAGGTTTTTTAACCATCATGTACTGGCTGAAATTATTGATGTGATCGTCCAGATTATCTTCAAGCATTAGCCGGTACTGATCACAAAAATACTTCAGCATCGCCTCACGCGCCTGAGCCATTTCCTCGCCGGACTTGAAGCTGCGCGCGCTGACCCAGGCATTGAATCTTGTGGTGCCAAACATCATGGATGCATTGACCTGTCCGAGGTTTTCGAACGCTTTAAGCTGCTCGTTGGACAGTTCGATGTGCGCGTCGGCGCGGTCATAGAATGCCTGGTCGGTGGTATCTGACATTGCGGATTATCCTGGTCATTTTTTTTGGCTGGGTGCATTAAAGCATCTGCGTCGTCTGCATCCATAATTGCAATCGTTTGCAGGAGCTCAACGCCTGTCACCACGAGGTCTTGCGGCAAACAATGGGCCTGTAGGAGGGAACCTGTTCGCGAGCTGCCTGACGCGGTGTGTCAAACCAATCGCCTCGCCAACACGTTGGCTCCTACAGGTCCCCCGTCTACTGGGCAACCACGGTTCAAATCATATTGATCCACTCAAAGCAGAGGCCAGGACCAGTCGCTCAAGCCCGATGCCGAACCCGGCACCTTCTCGATAGGCTCCGCCGCCGACAACTTGTTGCTGTGCGCCTAAAGCAGGGCATCGCACTTCGAAGCCATTGCCCTCCAGGTAGTAACTCAGCCCGCGTTTCACGGCTAGATTGAGTTCGTAGTCGAGGCCCAGCGAGTCGAGGAAACCCGTGCAAATGGCCTGGCTACGCTGCAAAGCCTCCACCGGATCGGCACTCAGGATTTCGAGTCCCAGTTGGGTGAACTCGCGGTACCGACCGGCTTGCGGACGCTCATATCGGTAGCATCGCGCAACGTAGAAAAACATCGCCTCTTGCCGCGATCCGAGAAGTACATCGTTACGCTCCTGAAAAAGCGCGGTGGCCTCCGGGATGAGGCAACAGGGACGTCCGGCCTTGTCATTGAAAGCCCACATTTGCCCGATTATTTCACTTCCGCCGGCCTTCTCGATAAAAGTGTCCTGACCCCATAACGCTGGAACGATGGCTTCCTCAGCTTCAGCTTCGATGAAGATAACTCCGGAAACGGCCTTCTATTTCACGCATGATTGATGCTTCTTTCCCGGTTACTATTCGTGTTCCACGTAGCATTGTCATTTTTGTGATCTCCAATTTACAGGCAATAAAAAAGGCGCCACAGGCGCCTTGGTTTTTTTCATTGAGTCGTCAGAACAAGTGGTTTGAGTTCTGATGAATCGATGAGCATGAGCAACCGCGGCACCTTGAGCGAGGTCCGTGATGGTGATGTCGGTTGCATTGAATAAATTTGGTCATGGCCAATCCTTGCACAGAACCGGGAGCGCCGACAAGGCACACCATTCATGGCAACCGGATACGAAAACAATAGAGAGCAGTAGCGCGCATGAATGAGTGGGACATTTTCGAAACGGAACACTGGCGAGTCAGCCATCGGCGGGATGCGCGTTACGGCGGTTACCTGATGGTCAGCTCAATCGCTGCTGCTTCGGATTTCATGGACCTCGGCGATTCAGCACTGGCTTCGCTCGGAGACGTCCTGCGGCAAACCGAGCAGCTTCTTTTTCAGGTCTTTGAGCCCTTAAAGGTCATCGTCTACAAGCTGGGTTTTTCGGCGGGTTTCAATCTGCACTTTCATGTGGTTCCAGTGACGCATTCACTGTTGGCAGAAATAGAAAAACATCCGGATTACTCTAGCGAACCTGACGGGAATGACACCATTCTTTTCTTGAGTCGCCAGTACTGCGAGCGGCCGTTGAATACCGAAGAGAGTGAAGCTCAGCAAAAGACAGTGATTAATCTCCGGACGCTTTACTGCGCAAATAGCTTTATCTAGAACTTATGCGCACCCCAAAGCCGCCGATAATTATTGCCTGCTTAACGAGTAAATGGAGTTTCTGTGATACCGGGATATCGCGTACGCATTTATTGCTTTTTAGGGGCTGTTTTCTGCCTGGGCTGCGCCTGGCTAGCGGGAGAGCGGCTGCATGATGCGTTCACCCTTTGGCAATTCGATGCGCTCACCGGGCCACGTCGGCAATCGGTGAATGAGCATCTGATATTCGATGACCAGCCAGGGCGTTTCCTTTGGTATCTACTGGAAACTATCGCCACGTTCATCTTCTTCAGCGGAGTAGGACTCGCCATGACGTGGGGCGTACTGCGAGGGCGTCGGGCGTTCAAGCGTTGGCATTAGAAGTTTTAGTCAGGAGTTGCTTATTGAGCGAACTCGGTAAATGACACACTGCCACACCAGCCGTTGCGGCACGGCCGGATGTCCCGTCATCTCAATACTCTTCACCTTCGTCACCCTTAATCTTTGCCGCCAAGGCCCGAGCAATTTCCTTGGCTTTGCCGATCGAATCATCGCTGTAGATGAAAGAAATCACGCCCCTGCGGTAGTCGAAAAAATACTGACGCTGGGTTGAGGGCGACGTCCAGCGTGCGGTGCTTTTTCCACTGATGGTGATGGTTTCACCGGTATTGGGATTAAGGCCGCTAATATCATCCCCTAGCGCCATTGACGGATCATTCGCACAGAATGTTTGCCATTCCTCAAGAGCTATCACGTTCTCTTCTGCCCGTGCGCTATCCGTTCTGTATATGTGGAGTTCGTAAGCCATATTTTTGCTTCCTGTACAAAGGCGTAGTGGTTCAGGTTTCAACAGAACTCAGTCAGACGAGGAATCCATAAACTCACCATCATCCCCCTGAAGCTTCGCGTCCAGATCGCGTGAAATCTCACGCAGTTTAGTAATGGCCTCATCACTAGGGTTTTTGGTGTAAAGCTCACCTAGCTCTGGGTTATACCAAAGTGGAAATGACTCGCCCGGTATGGAAACCATGAAATCCTCGGGGCTGTTGGCGGTGTCTCTGACGACTTGCGGGTCTGTGCTCACGTACGCTTTCCATTGCTCAAACGTGATGATGGGGCCGGATTCATCGGCCCAGAAGGGTTTCCGAGTGATATGGATGTCATAACCCGCGAGGGCGGATGCACTGGCGAACAACAGCATCAATGAAATGAGCGTGCGCATGTGAACGTCTTATCAAGAGTGTGCGTGCATTGTTTGTGAGGTGTGCCCGGGCTGTCCAGCAACTTTCCGGATAGCGCAAACGTGTCATCGTTCTTGGCGGGCAGACTGAATTGGAATGCATTATCTGTAGGAGTCGCCCCAGTCACGCCTACAGTAAAAAAGTATTAAAAATCAGGTAGTTGTATTTTGTTTGGTAAGAGCTGCCGATGTTTGTCGCTGCGCTGTGCCCATGGATCCGCTTTAGTCGGAAATACCTCGCTACGTTAGTATTGGTTTTTGTGAACAGGAGGCCGATATGCAGCGTCTGGCGAAACCAACGGATTACGTGTTGACCGATGTTCTTGGAAAACAGATGTACACGATTCCATGGGAGACCCGATTGTGCCCAGGTAATCCTGCTGATGATCCGCAGGATGGCGCGTCGCTCTATAACGAGTTTGTGCTGGCTCAAGCCAATGGCGAGCAATCGCGAACGCCTGAGCAACAGGTCGACGATATTATTGAGTGGACCCTCGCGACACCCGGTGAGGCGGCGCGCAGTCTGGCGGTTGATCTGGCAGCGGCGTATCAGGGCACGTATCAGTTTCGGATAGAAGATCTTGAACACTGGGACCCGCAAACCAAAGCGTTGCGTGCGCATCTGATTTTCCACAATCAGGATCTTCGTAGTCTTGGCGCCTCACAGGTGATGGCTTTACGAAACAGATCAACGACGTAAAACAGAGAGGTAATTGATGTCTGCAGATCCGCTATGCCTTGTGTTTGTGCCTGCTCTTGTCGCGGTCCTGAGCGCCGCTGAGAACAGCAAAGGTTCGCCACTCACGGAAGCTGAGGTGGTTGATATTCGAGACCGCGCCACCTGTATCGCTCTGTCGTTCAGCACTGCGCTTGAGATGGAACAGGCGCGTGGATATCCCGATATCGTGGCTGAGGATTGCTGGAACCAATGGCAAACGGTACGACTGCAATTGGCTGGAGCTTCACCCGGACCCCTCTGAGTAAAAGCGAATCGCTCTTTTATCGAGCTGATTTTAGTGACCAGGGTTCAATTGGGTCACTGGTTGCCAATCCATGCTCACAGAGCTAAGTTAGAAACATGACTAACCAAAACGATACGCCGCCTTCGCGCGGTCCCTCAGATCATAGCGTTCGCGATCAGGTTGTGGACGCTGCTACACAGCATTTCGGCCACTATGGATATGAGAAGACCACGGTGTCTGATCTTGCCAAGGCCATTGGTTTTTCCAAGGCCTATATCTATAAATTCTTTGACTCCAAACAGGCCATCGGCGAGGTCATTTGCTCTAACCGGCTGGCGATGATCATGGCCATTGTGGATGAAGCCATCAAGGATGCACCAACAGCTTCCGAGAAGCTGCGCCGCCTGTTCCGGTCGCTGGTCGAGGCTGGCAGTGATCTGTTTTTTCATGATCGCAAGCTCTATGACATTGCGTCCGTGGCCGCTCGGGATCAGTGGCCGTCCGCGATGGCCCATGACGAACGCTTGCGCCAGCTCGTTCAGCAGATCGTGCTTGAGGGCAGGGAGTCTGGCGAGTTCGAGCGCAAGACTCCGCTGGACGAAGCTGTGCAAGCCATTCACCTGATGATGCGCCCTTACATCAGTCCGGTGCAGTTGCAATACAACCTCGAAATCGCGTCCACAGCGCCAGTGCTCCTGTCGGCATTGATACTGCGCAGCTTGGCACCCTGATATTGTGACCATTGACTAATTTGGTCACTATCTAGAGAATTGGATTCCTGCTCACTTATTGAAGTAAGGGATCCCATGCTCTGGTCCAGACCTGCCACTATCGCCGTGTGTGTGCTGCCATTCCTGCTGGCTGCCTGTGGCGAGTCCTCGAACGTACGTGATCCGCGCAATCAGCCTCCACTGGTGAGGACTGCTGCCGTCGCGAACGCCGTCGATTCATCTCGGTCGTTCACGGGCGTCGTGGTTGCTCGCGTTCAGAGCGATTTAGGGTTTCGCGTCTCCGGCAAGGTCCTGGAGCGTCTGGTGGATACGGGCCAGACGGTCAAGCGGGGTCAGCCGCTGATGCGTCTGGACCCTGTAGATCTTGATTTGCAGTCCAGGGCCCAGCAACAGGCCGTTGCCGCTGCAGAGGCGCGCGCGCGGCAGACGGCAACTGATGAGGTTCGTAATCGAAACCTGATCGCTTCAGGTGCTATTTCTGCGTCGAGCTACGACCGGATCAAGTCGCTGGCCGACACTGCGAAAGCCGAGCTGAATGCCGCGCAAGCCCAGGCCAGTGTTGCCCGCAATGCGACGGGGTACGCGACGTTGCTGGCCGATGCCGACGGGGTGGTTGTCGAAACCCTGGCAGAACCCGGGCAGGTCGTAAGCGCAGGTCAGCCGGTGGTGAGGCTGGCAAAAGCGGGGCAGCGTGAGGCCATCATCCATTTGCCCGAAACACTGCGTCCGGCTGTGGGCGCTCCCGCTCAGGCGAGGTTGTACGGTAATAACTCAAGCGTTATCCCTGCGAAGCTGCGACTCCTTTCAGACGCTGCTGATCCGCTCACCCGTACCTTCGAGGCCCGTTATGTGCTGGACGGCGCCTATGCCAGTGCACCGCTCGGTTCCACGGTCACGCTCAGCATCGCTGACTCCAAAGAGGCTGAATCTGCATTTACAGTGCCCGTCGCGGCAATCCATGACCCCGGCAACGGGCCGGGCGTGTGGGTTATTTCAGGGACACCGGCGAAAGTGTCATGGCGTGCCATCGAACTGCTCGGTGTCAGCGACGACTCGGCAAGGGTGAGCGGCAGCCTCAGGCTCGATGAGCAAATCGTGGCGTTAGGGGCGCACCTGCTTCATGAGGGCCAGGAGGTGCTGGTGCTGCATCCGGGCGCCAATGGCGTCGCAGGAGTGAGGCCATGAGTGGCGGGCGCTTCAATCTTTCGGCCCTTGCGGTTCGCGAGCGGTCAATCACGTTGTTCCTGATTTTCCTGATCGGGGTGGCCGGAACGCTTTCTTTTTTTAAATTGGGTCGTGCAGAAGATCCGCCGTTTACCGTAAAACAGATGACCGTTATTTCTGCCTGGCCGGGCGCCACTGCGCAAGAGATGCAGGACCAGGTGGCCGAGCCGCTTGAAAAGCGCATGCAGGAACTCAAATGGTATGACCGAAGCGAGACCTACACCCGTCCAGGCTTGGCGTTCACCATGGTTTCACTTCAGGATAAAACGCCGCCTTCCCAGGTGCAGGAGGAGTTTTATCAAGCCCGCAAAAAACTGAGCGATGCCGCGCGATCCTTGCCTGCCGGGGTTATCGGTCCGATGGTTAATGATGAGTTCTCGGACGTGACCTTTGCGCTCTTTGCGTTAAAAGCAAAAGGTGAACCCCAGCGTTTGTTGGTGCGCGACGCTGAATCCCTGCGGCAGCGCTTGTTGCATGTGCCCGGCGTAAAGAAGATCAATATCATCGGAGAGCAGGCCGAGCGCATCTTTGTGTCGTTCTCTCATGAGCGGTTGGCGACGCTGGGCATCTCGCCTCAGGACATTTTTTCAGCACTGAACAACCAGAACGTGCTGACGCCTGCCGGTTCGATAGACACCAGCGGGCCCCAGGTGTTTTTGCGTCTGGATGGCGCTTTAGACACGCTTGAGAAGATCCGCAACACGCCCATCGTGGTTCAGGCCAAAACGCTCAAGCTGGCGGATGTCGCGACGGTTGAACGGGGTTACGAAGACCCGGCGACGTTTATGGTGCGCAATCAGGGCGAGCCCGCGCTTTTGCTGGGCATCGTGATGCGCGAGGGGTGGAACGGTCTGGATCTTGGTAAAGCGCTGGATGCCGAGACGTTGAAAATCAACACCGCTATGCCGCTGGGCATGACGTTGTCGAAGGTCACTGATCAATCCGTCAACATCAGCTCGGCCGTTGATGAGTTCATGATCAAGTTCTTTGTCGCGCTACTGGTGGTGATGCTGGTCTGCTTTCTCAGCATGGGCTGGCGAGTGGGCGTGGTGGTCGCAGCGGCTGTGCCTCTCACGCTGGCGATCGTCTTCGTGGTGATGGAAGCTTCGGGCAAGAACTTTGACCGTATTACTTTGGGGTCATTGATTCTCGCCCTGGGGCTGCTGGTGGACGACGCCATTATCGCCATCGAAATGATGGTGGTGAAAATGGAGGAGGGCTATGACCGCATCAAGGCGTCCGCCTACGCCTGGAGTCATACGGCTGCACCCATGCTGGCGGGCACGCTGGTCACTGCGGTTGGTTTCATGCCTAACGGTTTTGCTCAGTCAACGGCGGGTGAATACACCAGTAACATGTTCTGGATCGTGGGTATTGCGCTGATTGCTTCGTGGGTTGTCGCAGTGGTTTTCACGCCGTATCTGGGCGTGAAAATGTTGCCCGACATCAAGCCGGTCGAAGGCGGGCATGCGGCCATTTACGATACCCCTCATTACAACCGCTTTCGACGAGTGCTCACCCGCGTTATCGCCCGAAAATGGTGGGTAGCAGGCGCGGTCATCACTGCTTTTGCCGTGGCGATCGTCGGCATGGGGCTGGTTAAAAAACAATTCTTCCCGACGTCAGATCGTCCTGAAGTATTGATCGAAGTGCAGATGCCGTATGGCACCTCGATTGAGCAAACCAGCGCCACGACAGCCAGGATCGAAGCGTGGCTGAAAGAGCAGGAGGCGGCAAAAATTGTCACGTCTTACATCGGACAGGGTTCGCCGCGTTTTTACCTGGCAATGGCGCCGGAGCTGCCGGACCCTTCGTTTGCAAAGATCGTTGTGCTGACCGAGAGTCAGGAAGCACGGGAGTCCCTCAAGCACACCATTCGCGAGGCAGTTGCTCAGGGCCTGGCACCTGAAGCTCGGGTGCGAGTCACACAACTGGTATTCGGTCCGTATTCACCCTTTCCAGTCGCCTACCGCGTGATGGGACCCAACCCTGACACACTGCGTGAAATCGCCGGGCAGGTGGAAAAAGTGCTGCTGGCGAGTCCGATGATGCGTACCGTCAATAGTGACTGGGGGCCACGCGTACCGACGCTGCATTTTTCGCTGGACCAGGACCGCTTGCAGGCAGTTGGACTGACGTCCAGCGCAGTCGCCCAGCAATTGCAGTTCCTGCTCTCAGGCGTGCCGATCACGTCTGTACGCGAAGACATTCGCTCGGTCGAGGTGATGGGGCGGGCGGCAGGAGATATCCGTCTGGACCCGGCGCGCATTGAGGGCTTTACCCTTGTGGGCTCTGCCGGTCAGCGCGTTCCACTGTCGCAGATCGGAGAAGTGGGTGTGCGCATGGAGGACCCCATTCTGCGACGCCGTGACCGCGTACCGACAATTACGGTGCGGGGCGATATAGCAGAAAACCTGCAACCCCCGGACGTGTCCGCGAAGATCATGAAAGATCTGCAACCCATCATTGCCAGCCTTCCTGATGGATATCGCATCGAGCAGGCCGGGTCGATAGAGGAGTCAGCCAAAGCCACGGTGGCCCTGGCGCCTCTGTTTCCGATCATGATTGCGATTACTTTGCTGATCATCATCCTGCAAGTGCGATCAATGTCGGCGATGGTCATGGTGTTTCTGACCGCGCCGCTTGGGTTGATCGGCGTGGTGCCGACCTTGCTCTTGTTCGGTCAGCCGTTCGGAATCAACGCCCTGGTGGGGCTTATTGCGCTGTCCGGCATCCTGATGCGCAATACGTTGATTCTGATCGGGCAGATCGACCACAACGAAAAGGAGGGGCTCGATCCGTTTCATGCGGTGGTTGAAGCGACCGTACAGCGGGCACGTCCGGTGCTGCTCACGGCTCTGGCGGCGATTCTGGCGTTTATCCCGCTGACCCACTCGGTGTTCTGGGGCACCCTGGCTTACACCCTGATTGGCGGTACGTTGGGAGGCACCGTCATGACGCTGGTTTTCCTGCCGGCGATGTATTCCATCTGGTTCAAAATTCGTCCTGACAATGGCAAGGCCGTGTAACGCCAGGCAGTGCTCACTTGATCGTTTCAGGGGCACAAGAGACTTGCCACAGTGATGACTTCCCTGCCGTACAAACGTAGTCTTGGTGGATCGTTTTCCCGATAACTACAAAAACTCAGGAGTCATCGATGCAACCGATCCGTCTCGGTCTGGTGGGCTACGGCAAGATTGCCCAGGATCAGCACGTTCCCGCTATAACCGCCAACCCCGCGTTTCAGCTGGTGGCCGTCGCAACGCAAGGTAAGCCTTGTGCCGGGGTAGAAAACTTTCAGTCCTTGAGCGAGTTGCTTGAAAAAGGCCCGCAAGTCGATGCGGTTGCTTTCTGCACACCGCCACAAGGGCGATTCGCGCTGGTGCAGGAAGCGTTGGCGGCGGGTAAACATGTGTTGGTCGAAAAGCCGCCGTGCGCCACGTTGGGTGAAGCGATGGCGTTGGCAAGTCAGGCTGCGGAGCAGGGCGTCAGCGGGTTGTTCGCTTGGCATTCGCGTTATGCACCCGGGATCGAAGCTGCTCGCGACTGGCTGGCCACTCGCACGTTGCAAAGCGTGCAGATCGACTGGAAAGAGGACGTGCGTAAGTGGCACCCCGGTCAGGCATGGATCTGGCAGCCGGGTGGGCTGGGGGTTTTCGATCCGGGCATCAATGCCTTGTCGATTGCCACCCATCTTTTGCCGTTGCCGCTGTTCGTTGAATCCGCGGATCTGCGAGTCCCGAGTAACTGTCAGTCGCCGATTGCCGCGTCCATCAAGATGTCTGATGCCCGTCAACTGGATGTTCGCGCGGAGTTCGATTTTGACCATGGTCATGATGAACTCTGGAGCATCGAGATTCACTGTGCCGAAGGTGTTCTGCGACTGGACAACGGTGGTGCGCTGTTGAGCATCGACGGCGTACGTCAGGCCGTTTCGGAGGAGGGCGAGTACGCCGCTGTATATCGACACTTTCAGCAGTTGATTGGCGACAAAGCCAGTGATCTGGATTTGCAGCCGTTACGACTGGTCGCGGACAGTTTTTTTGTAGGCAGCCGGACGTTGGTTGAGCCGTTTTACGATTGAGCCTGCAGAAACCCGATTTCTGTAATGGTGTTCCTGGCACCACGCTGTCGTGCATCAAACGGAGACTTGTAGGAGCGCGCTTGCCCGCGATGGCATCTGGTCAGGCAACGCATTTTTTGCTGACGCACCGCATCCTCCGGAAGCGGCCCAGACCAAGCGCGCTCCGACAGGGCTAGTGTTTTTCCTGTTGGAGCGAGTAAACGCGGTGCTTTACCGCGCATTTACCACCTGCATATTCAGTGATGTGTAATCTTTTTCGTCAGTGCGGGCATGATAGAAAAAGCCGTAATCCACAAGGTAGTAGTAATGCTCTGTCTGGGGGAGCGTGAAGCCACCCATGTTGGTGCGGCAGATCAGTGCTTTCGCGTTGCCCTGCAGATTGGCGTGCAGTTTTTTCGCGGGTTGCTCGCTGTCCACTGAACACTCGACGGTTTCGGGGTCTTCGCCCAGTTTCCCAAGCACATTACTGGACAGGCTTCGAGTGAAGGTGTAGCCGACTTTGCTGCCCACGTTCAGGTGTTGCCAGTCGCCCTGGAAGGTCAGACTTTTCATTACCAGAGTGTCATGGGAAAGTTTGGCTTGTTCTCTGCCGGACAGCTCCAGCAGTCCGCGCCAATTAATCTGACGCCCGACGTGATTTTCGTTTTTATGGGCAATCGCGAGCTGCCCGGTAGTCGGGTCTGTGGACAGAGTAAGCGCTTTGCCGTCTTTCCATTCAATCTTGCCATTGCTGCGTGTCCCGGCGAACTCGATGTAATTGAGCTGTCGGGGCGGCGCTGGCATGCGCAGTTGTTCGATGTTTTTCAAGACTGACGGATTGACGTCGGGCAGGGCATCGGCTGCCACCGTTGCCTTGCTGCGCTGCTTGTGTGCAGGCAGGGAGGCCAGCGAGTCGGGTGCCTTGCACACATGCTCGAACAGTCTGGACAGGTCCTCGTCCGCGGTATTTACGGTCTTTGATACGGGAAGTCTCTCAATTTGCCCGTCGGTAACTTCATTTTTGGCGTTGAGGTAATAAAGCCCCAGCAGAGTTGCGTTACGCGCGCTGCAGTCCATGACGTAGTGTTCGCGTGTCTGGGTGAAAGGCGCGGTGTTGGACGGGCTGATACTGGTTTTCGGCTCATCATGGGCCGACCAGAACTGCACCTTGTCGCCCTTTTTCTGCAGGCTCGTGATGTCGAGCAGTAGCTGTTGTTGATCGTCAGCCCCGGCGACCTGACGCCAGTCCGGCATTGGCAGGTTTTTGCACGCGCGAGTGAAGTCCCGATTGTCCATCAGCACGGTATGGTATTGCGCTGGCAGTGGCGTTGCAGGGGTGTAGAACCCGTAATTGCCGGGATAGAAGCGCCTGTATTTGAACGAATAAACCTGATTGACCTGCGGCTGTGAGCAGGCGGCTGAAAACTGTGAAGAACTCCAGAATGGCGGGCCTGAATCGGTCGGGTCAGCGACCTGAAAGTTAATCACGTCACCTTCACGCATCACGCTGTTGGGTGTGAAAGGCTGTTCAAGCAGCGCAGTCTGTTTGTCTGCTGGCACCTGATGGCTGGAGCAGGCTGCAAGGCTCATGAAGGCAAGAGGAACAATCGTGCGTCGCACCGGTGTCTCCAGTCAGTCCGTTTGATGGGGGATAATTACATAAGTGGTTAGATACGAAATCAGGATTTTGACAGGGCAGGCTCAAACGCCACCGGGAAATCCGCTGCCAGCAAACGATGAGCACGTTCAAGCAGGTCTGTTGGTTGATCCCGCTGCGTATTGAACAAGCTGATGCCCAAATGATGTTCAAGGTGCAGCGTGAGTGTCTGATCGCCGACCAGCAAGTCCCAATAACGCTGATCAAGGGCGTCGACTTTTTGCGTCCAGACGCCTTGAAGTTTTTGCTCAAGCTTTCGGGCGATCACTTCAAATAAATGCCAGTCGGCTGCTTCGGATATTCTCAGTTCCACTGGGTTACCTCTACTCGCAGGTTGTTGCCTTGCTTAACCGGGGATGACCTGCCGACCGGTTACGGGTTATATAACACTCCGCAACTGACCACACGACCCAAGAGCGCCAGACAATGTTATCTGAACAACAGGCCCGCGCCATCGTGCTTGCTCTCCATGACGGTTATCTCAGGGACGGAAAGCCGGAGCGTTTTGTTGTTTATTTTTGTGAGCTTTCTGCCAATGGCGATTACTGGGTAGTTCGCTCCAATTCTGAGGATTACGTTGTGCTGGCAAGACGGAGTATTGCTATGTTGGCGTTAATGCTCACCTTGTCGACGTCTTGACTGGAGCGGTCGAGACAGTTTGCAGTGCCATAAGTGTTGAAGAGTACCTGCAAGACAAGTACGACCTGCGTACGGCTGGGGAAAATCTTTACGTGCTCACTCCAACGTTTAGCCGTGAACATAAACCCGAACTGATTAACCTTCGTCGAAAACTCGAATGCTCTTACCCGCAAGCCCTGATGTTGATAAACGAGCAGCGTCAGTGGCTGACGGGCAGGCGTCGCTATCTTGAATGTGTGCAGCAGTTGCTTGTGGATCAGGGCATCTCCACCCGGATTGAGCTGCATTCTGAATCAGGCCAGGCGATTGCCATTGGCGTCGAATGCTGGCATATCGGCGCTGCGTTGAAGGCACTTCGTTCCAGGATTGCCGCTTTCTCGAAGAGCGATCAGGTAACGCAATGACCCAGGAGTTATCTGACCGCGAAATCAAAACGCTGCTGATAGCCGCCGAAGAGCATGGCCTGGCGCTGAGTGATCTGGAGCAAATCAGACTTCAGTCCGAAATGAATTCGGCAGACATCCTGAACAAGTTGGCACTAACTGTTGCCGAGGGCTACCTGTCGCACGCCTTGACCTATGAGTTTTGCGATGGCGTCATGAATGGGATCGCGAATGCCATCTTCGAAGTAGGCATAGTGACTGATCTGCCACAGCCAGCCTTCGCGCTTTATCAGGCTTTCGATCAAGGCGAGTGGGTTCGCAGCAATGATCCGCCAGGTACTGATCCGGGTGAGAAATACACCAGACCTGTGGTGATGGAAATAATGAACTCATTGGAAGTAAACAAAAAGGAACCCCATATGCTCCGCCTGATCTGGCTGCGCGATGATATGCAGTACAGCAATACCTTCGCACAGTGGGTGCACGAACAATTTGCTTATGAGTACGTCGATCGCCCTTTGAGTGACTGGCAGCGTGAGTTTGCCGAAGGGCAGGTTAATGGTGACTGGCGATGCCTGATCGCCGTCGAGGACGGCCTGCTTCTGGGCGGTGCTGCACTGGCCAGAAATGACCTGGCCGAACGCCCTGACATCGGCCCTTGGCTGGCCTGCGTTTTCATCGCCCCGCATGCACGGCAGCGAGGTCTGGCGGAGCAACTGATCGAAGGCATTTGCGCTACAGCCAAGGCCAACGGCAATACGCGACTGTATCTGCATACTCATGATCGCCATGAGTACTACGCCAAGCGCGGCTGGCAGGTGCTGGAGAGTTTTCAGGCGTGGGGTAAGGAACACAGGCTGATGGGGCGGGATCTTTGACTGTGCTTGAAGTCGGGCTGCTCTAGGCAGATAGCCACCACATTTTGACAACAGGACCTGTCGATGCCAACTCCGAAACTGCATCTCATGTGCGGCAAGATCGCCTCCGGCAAATCAACACTTGCGAAGGCTCTTGTCGCTGAACACTCGGCAATCCTGCTGAGTGAGGATCACTGGCTCTCGAGGCTTTACCCTGGCGAGATCAAATCAGTGACCGACTATGTGCAATTCGCCCATCGAATTCGTGATGTTTTGCGCCCGTTGGTGATCGATATATTGCAGTCGGGCATCAGTGTTGTTCTGGATTTCCCCGGCAATACCCGTGCAGACCGAGAGTGGTTACGCGGTCTGGCGGAGTCTGGCGGGGTAGGGCACTGTTTGCACCATCTGGACGTGGATGATGATATTTGCCGCGCCAGGTTGCACGCCCGCAACAAGAGTGGTGAGCATGACTTTGCGGCGACCGACGCGGAGTTTGATTTGATCACTCGATACTTCCAGACGCCAACGCCGGAGGAAGGGCTGGATATTGAGGTTCACCGTTTGTAATTCATCAGTTGATTGACGATTGTCAGGGCACCCAGCCCTGACAATCTCCATCATCAAACGGGTAAAAAGCGATGAACCTTGGCTTTCAATATCTCAATCAATTCAGGTTGCATGTATTCAAAGTCGTCAGGGATATCGAGGCAAACAACTCGCTTGTCTTTCAGCGCACTGGCAAACCTTGCCTTGAGTTTCCTGCGATGAGCAGGCTCCATGACGAATATCAGCTCCGCCCTCTCGACAAGCTCCGAGTCCACGGGAACGTCGGCGTCATGACCGACCCCCGCAGATGACGTTGTTACACCCGGCCAGTTTGCAAAAACATGTTCAGCGGTCGGGCTGCGCAATCTGTTTTTACCGCAGACGAAAAGTACATTCAGCATGTATGAAACCTTTAGCCGACGGGGTTGGGATCGGTCAGTCGTTGTTTGGAATAGTGCTGTCGCAACCCGTAGACTTTGCGTGATTTCAGGAACGCATGCCCATCCATATCACGGTTTCTGTCCACGCCGTTACTAGTGGGTTAAGCGCTCTGAACCAAGGATCGCGGACATCAATTTGCGCCGCTGATTGGTCGTGATGGTGTTGTTCCTCTTCCACGATCGAAGTAATAGCGGCCACTGCATGTGGATCGATATCACCGAGTTCATGAAGCTGATGAGCAAGGTGTTTGAGCACAACACTTTCAACCGCTACGGTGGTCGCCACAATGGCTTTGCGACCACAGATGCCGGTGACCAGACCCAGCACCAGACCGCCAATACCGCACAGCCAGTAACTGCGGCAGCGCGGATAATTGCGCCGTTGCAGTTCAGCTTGAAAAACGGTCCGATGACGGCGCTCATGGGAGAGAAACTCCTTGAGTTCACTCACCATACCTGGAGCAAAGAGCCGAGCCATTAACAACTGCCCGCTATAGATGCAGATAGCGCCGTGCTCGCCGGCGTGGTCGACTTTCATTATTCGGTTGCCAAGAGGCGGGTAGTCAGTTTCAGTCACGCTACTTATGCCTTGTCCGAGACGGCGGACAACAAGTTTATCCTCTTTTCAGCATCGACCCTGACTCGGCGCTGTTGTGACACCGACACCTTGTCTGTGGGATCGGGTTCATTCGGGAAGAGTCGATTTTCGGGATGAAAATGCAGTGGATGTACTGGCCACTTTATGCACAAAGCCAATCCGGAACCGGGCAAGTGATACTTTTGCCTCTTCACGCATCCCCCAAAAACATCACATGCGTCGCGTGATCATCATCCAGCGTCTGAAAGCCGCAGCGTATGTAAAACGCAGCTGCATCTGAGGTGTCAGTGGACAGGCGCACGATGCGGAAATGTTGAGTTGCGTGTTCCACAAGGCGATTGACCAATGCCCTTCCGATGTTCTGACCTCTTGCTTCACGCGCTACGTACACCCTGCGTAGCCTGCCGATGTTTTCCTGAGTAAACGGGTCACGCGTCAGGCCTCCAACGCCTACGAGACGGTCTCCCAGATACGCCGCCATGAGGCATTCGCCCTGCGCGTCGAAGCGATTGGTTCCGGTACGCCATTCTTCAATCAAACGGGTGAGAAACCTGAAGCCCTCTGCCGTGGCTTCTTTTTCCAGTACCAGAGTCTGGGGAGGCAGTGTGGTGATGAGTTGAATATCTAATGGCGACACGCGATGTCCTCGTTTGGGGAGAGTCACTGCCTTGCCGGAAAATACGTGCACGGATTACCCATCAGGCAAACGGCAACGGGCCTGGAAATTTACCGATCGGAACCCAATGGGTGATAAGCCCGGTATCAGGTTTCCAGTGATGCAGGAGCAGGGCAGGCGGCTCTACGTAAGAGGCTTCCGGAGCATTTGCGTCCAGCGCCAAAGCGATGGCTGTGGTGGTGCTGGGGGCGGTGCACAACAGGGAGCCACCAAAGCGCAGTTGCATGGACCGGTGGATGTGACCGCAGACAATTCGCTCGATGGCCGGGTAACGCTCGACCACTTGAACAAGCCGATGCGCATTGATACACGCATACGTATCGATGTAAGGAATGCCGCTCAAGAACGGCGGCTGGTGGAGCATGATCAAGGTTGGTCGATCCGGCTCTTCCGCAAGGGCCGCTTCCAGCCATGCCTGTGCTGCTTCGGTCATGTCGCCGTGATGTTCGCCGGGCACGGTGATATCCAGCCCGATGATACGGACGGGCCCGAGGTCTGACGCAACAAAATGCAGCGGCCCATCGCGTTCAGCGCTTTCTGCCTGAGCAAACGCAGACCTGAACAACTCGCCATCATCATGATTGCCAGGGATCATCAACAGCGGTTGCTTGATATCCGCCAGTAACGCGCGGGCCATTTCGTACTCTTCCGGTTGTCCTTCATCCACCAGATCACCGGTGATGATCACCACATCCGGGCGCGGATGAAGGGCGTTCAGATGATCGATGGCCTGTTTGCACATCGTGTTTGAATCCACCAATCCTTTGTAGAGTTCGCCTTTTGGCCTGATATGCGGGTCTGACAGGTGGGCGATGAGCACTGGGTGTCCTCCCTGGAAAATGACTGGCTGTCGATGACAGCCAGTTTTAACCATTTAAACAGCGAAGGCGAGCGCCAGAAGTGGAGCGCCACCCGCCACGACGGCCCGCCAGTTCACAAAAGCAGCGCACTCCACCAGCGCTGCAAATTGTTCAGGGCAGCGTTGCACTGGCATAACCCTTTTTACTTCGCTGTCTTGAGGAAGTTGACCTGAACAATGAACGGGGAAATGTCGCCAACTGGCACGAACAGGTCATAGGCCTCCAGCGCGGTGAGCAAGGACACCGATCCTGGTTGAAGGTAAGTTACCCCTGCGCGGTGACCGTCTGGCGAACTCACCTATGAATGAAGTACTGACTCGTTTGTCGATACAGCGATGGTTAGATCTGCGCAGGTCACATCTCGACCTTGAGCCTTTAGCGAATAAAAGCAAGTACGCGCTCATACATGGCAGCGTCCCGCGTGATCAGTAACAGACTTGGACAGGCGCCAAGCAGAGCGTGTGTTGGTTGCAAATCCTCAATTTGTGACCAGAACTCGACGACCTCATTGCTCTCTCCGAAAGGTTGAAATGCGATAGCGCTGCTAAATCTGGAGAGCCTCGCCCGACTTGGAAGGCGCTCAAAGACATACCATTCGTCAAAGCCCGGCGTGGGCAACTGAGCGACATCTTCAATCATCGGACTGATCACCAGGTCACCTACACGTTGCCAACCGCTAGCTACCTCAGCAGTACTAAGGTTATGGGCTCCGCTATCCGACCATGCGATAGCAACGTGATGGCCCAGCACAAGCTGAGGAAGCTGGCTGATGACGTCGCCCAGGTTAACGTCGCATCCATTATCCCAGTTGAGGGTGCTGTAGCCTGCGTGCGCCCCGGTATGCAGTCCGGCTGTCATGTATCTTCCTTGCAGGATTAGCGATTGGGTATGCCTCAGCACCTTACTCTGGGTGAGGATTGCGTCAACGGGCATCCTGAGTTGTCTGACTGACAGCAATCGACCAAAGCGGCCGGTCGGCATTTAAGGGGGCGGCGGCGACCATTAAAAACGCAGAATCTATTCGGATGAAGCCGACCAAGGTGATGCCGCTGATAATTCTGGCTTGGTCATCAGAGATGACTTTTTTGGTGATTCAGAAAAACGTGGGTAGCCCCTCCGGTTTCTGACCATTAGAGCCCATAGTCAAGGCAGCTAGCGATGCAGATTAATGTACAGTGGCCCAACCCTTGGGTCAGGCCGTTGCCACCCTCTATCCGACCACTTTCTCATCGAACCAGGCATCATTGGTCAATTCATGAAACCGATAGCCGTTCGGTAACCCAAGATACTTAACAAGGTCTGGACGGTTAACGGCGAGGTGCTGGGCATGCACAGTCTTCAGGCTTTTGGTATCTCCGTTGTATTTGTCAGTGGTTATCCACCAACCAGACATATGCTCGGGGGAAGGGTACCGCACACCCTCACTTGCCTCTCCCTCAAGCACGCCATCGGAGATGACGATTAGCTGCTCAAATCGAGATGTAGTGAAATCTGCACCTACTTTCGAGCACACTGAGTGCTGCTCAATCCATAGCCTAAGCGTGGTACTGATGCCAAGCGCATAATCATCCGTCAGCGGCACCTGCTCAAAAAATATCAGCTCACGATTATCGTTCAGCTCCATTTTGGTAATCCAGGACCCATAGCCCAGGGTTTCACCAGAAGCCACCTGATGACCTTCCTCAATGTAACGAACCACGAGGTCTATGAACTCAATCGCATCATTTCTCAGGTTGGTATCATTGAAGTTCACACTTATTTCGTAGCCAAAGTGTTCTAGCAAGCCCTCAGATTTCAGCGCCACACCGGCGTCTGTTTCCGCGTTAATAATCTTCATTGATGTCTCCTCGTAGCGCCACGCACCTGGCCACCCGGTAGTCGGCTACAGGTTAAGCAGTGCGGATATAGTCGTTGCTGCCCATAGGTTGGATTGAGGGGCTTTGGCTGGTTGATGATCCGGAATACGGTCCCCACTCTTGGTTCCCAACTCCGTATTTCCGCACGTATGGCAACCAGTCTCACGACCAATCTCAGCCATTCAGTCTCCTTCACCCTTATTCCAATCTCGTCCGGACCCTCGTGCAGAGATGGAATCACCCGCAAAATCAGCCAGTCTGAGGGTGCCTTTTGAAGGCTCGTTGGATGAGTTTGAATCTGTTTCGCTGCCAAGTATATTTGTGGGGCCGATTTCAATCCTGTTGAATGGCGATGGCGATGTCGTCAACGCTGAGGAGGGTATGCCATCGATCATGCTATCGAGATTGCCCTTCACGGCAGAGCCGACCCAGATGGACATCACCGCAGTAATAACACACTGGACAGCCGGTATAGCCAAAAAGGCGAACTCACCTTTAGGGTCTACGAGAGAGCGGAGGACGCCCAAACTGACGCCCTTTGAGAGTCGTGGGATAATACCAAAAGGTCGCGTTATGAGTGGCAAGTGGGCATCTCTAAACCGGGAGGGTCAAATGTTTAAGTTGCATGAGATTTGGAAGTTTATTGATGAGAGTACTATGGCGATTTATTTTTGCTTCGAAGATCTCGAGCAGAATAAGTTTTGCGTTCAAAATGTGGAGTTTTACAAATCGCCTCTAGATGTTGATCGTGATACAAACGCTCGTAATCAGACGGCGCAGCTTTTCGTCGAAGAAAACCCCGTGGGGCGTTGCGATTGGGGTAATTCGCTCTTGGAAGCGATAAAAATCCACGATGATTACTTCAGCGACTAGATCCATCTTTCTGAGTACAGTGCGCTTTCTTCATTTAGGGTGGTTCTTTGGGGGGGGCGACATGTCTTATGCTAAAAATAATATTCATTGTGTTGCGTCGTGGAATTTCGGTGGTTTCCATATCCAGTTCGGCAAGGGGAACACGTCAAGGATCGCCAGATGGCGATTTCCAGCCGGCCCTTGGCGCAAACTGTAAAACTAAAGTTGATCGCCTGGACCTGCGAGGTTATAAAGCGACAAGTGATCCAAGAGCAAAAGGCCCCCACGGCCATCGGCCCGGTGTGACGACACCGGATGGAAGTCCTTATCTTTCGGTGCACCATTGATATGAGTAAATTTACGTATGACGACATAGTTAGAGTATCCGACAAGGCACCATTGGAAATAAGGCCTGGCGAGCGAGCATGGGTAGTTGGCGTTTACGACGATCGTCTCGGTGGATATTTTGATCAATTTCCACCAGGTACTATCTACTTAATTGAGTTTGAGGGCGGTTCGTCTATCGAGGTTCACGAGTCCATGTTGGATTTGATTGAATAGCCGGGTAAGGAGAGCCGATGATGGCGCCACTCCTGTTATTAAATAAAACTTGAATCTCGTGATTCGCTCGGGAGTACATCCTCAATGGGAACTTCCAAGCCCGCCAGAATTAACCGTTTGGGCATACCGCTCTGATGAGTATCAGTCATTGACGTCATCCTGGAGGCACACAGTGAAACCCGAAGAACTGATCAGCGGAGCCGAAAATGTTATTGAAACTATTGGTTTCTGGCCATCGTTTCACGACGCAGAGGTGATCTCTCTTCTGGTATCTCGCGGCCTTCCGGACCAAGATTCGGCTACGATCGCGAAGCTCTGCGTGCACTACCGAGAGCATGATGTGGTTGGCGTTGGGACGGCGGACTTTGAATACGTATGCCAGAAAAGTTTACTGGTTGAGCTGATATTCAGTGATATCTATGACCTTTCACTGACAGATTTCAATCGTAAGCGCTCCATAAACCCCACCGACTTCAAGATGGGTATCGCGCTTAGCTGGGCGACACCGGCGAGCAGTTCCAC
>NZ_JAWHNU010000026.1:0-13563 GCF_032582135.1 Pseudomonas syringae group sp. J309-1
GGAAAATGCCCCGCATCTTTCGATGCGGAGCATTTTCTTAAATCTGAAAGGAGTTGGCTAGGTTTTCACACAGTCTGGGTAGGAGCGAACTTGTTCGCGAGGCGGCAGCACTGACTCACCGCATCAAGCCCTTTCGCCAACAAGTTGCCTCCTACCTGAAATATGGACGTCGGTAGACAGCATCAAGGCAGAAAAACGCTGGCTGTCGTTTGTGCAGAAGAAGCAACAACTGAACGCCTATCCCGGTAGGAGCGAACTTGTTCGCGAGGCGGCAGCACTGACTCACCGCATCAAACCCTCTCGCCAACAAGTTGCCTCCTACCTGACACGGCGGTGGGGCTGGATACCGTGCCAGAAGCCTCAACGCAGGACATGCCGTCTACCCGCCTCATTACGCAATAAAGCACTTTGGCGCAGGGCATTTCAGCGGCTTCCGTTGGCGACATATGGGTACATTGGAAATTGCACGGTCCCGCAGAGCGACCGGAACAGCAACACACTCGCTTTCAGCATCTGCCCCCACTTTTCGGGAGTCGTTCATATGCCAACACTCAAGCAGAGCGCCTTCCAGCGCTTCAGCCAGATCCAGTGACGGGAGACAAACATGTCCAATGCTTATCTCGCCAAGTCCCTGCCCGAATCCGACAACCACAAACAGCAACCGCCGCTGACCAATAGCGACGCCCTTGCCCGCGAAGAGCGCAAGGAAAACACCTCGATGATGTTGCTGCTCACCCCGGCGCTGTTCATGGTGGTGGTTTTGCTGATCCTGCCGATGTGCTGGCTGGCATTTCAGTCGGTGCAGACCGAAGAAGGCTTCTCCCTGGCCAACTATGTCCGCATTTTCGAAGAGCGAATCTATTGGGACACCTTTGTCCTGACTTTCAAGATCAGCCTCATCGTCACCGTGCTGTCGATTTTCCTCGGCTTCCCCATCGCCTATGCCGCGTCGCGCCTCCATGGT
Organism: Pseudomonas syringae group sp. J309-1; assembly: GCF_032582135.1. Classification (NCBI taxonomy): domain Bacteria; kingdom Pseudomonadati; phylum Pseudomonadota; class Gammaproteobacteria; order Pseudomonadales; family Pseudomonadaceae; genus Pseudomonas; species Pseudomonas syringae group sp. J309-1. Next base: position 965 of record NZ_JAWHNU010000026.1, read on the forward strand.
TTCTGGGCGAACCTGATTCTGATCTGCGTGATTATCCCGTTCTGGACCAGCGTGCTGGTGCGCTCCTACGCCTGGCTGGTCCTGCTGCAACGCCGTGGGCTGGTCAACCAGACGTTGATCGACATGGGCATCATCGATCAACCGCTGAACCTGATGCACAACACCACGGGCACGGTAATCGGCACCCTGCACGTCATGCTGCCGTTCATGGTTCTACCGCTGTATTCGGTAATGAAAAAAATTCCGCAGGACCTGATGCAAGCCTCGGAAAGCCTGGGGGCCAAGCCCTTTTACACCTTCCGCCGGGTGTTCTTGCCGATGGCTGCTCCCGGAATCATGGCAGGGTCAATTCTGGTCTTTGTCATCTGCCTGGGCTTCTTTATCACCCCTGAACTGCTCGGTGGTGGCCGCACAATCCTGGTATCGATGCTGGTCCAGCGCAACGTTGAGCTTTATCACGCCTGGGGCGCCGCGAGTGCGGTCGGTCTGGTGCTGTTGTTGGTGGTGTTCCTGATTTTCTGGGGTATCAACAAGTTCATCCCTATCGAACGCATTCTGGGAGCGCGCTAAATGAAACTGGTTGCCTATCTGCGTCAGGTCCGCGTCTCCCATTTGCTTTTCACGGTGTTGGTAGCCGCCATCCTGCTCTACCTGATCCTGCCGGTTCTGATCGTGGTGCCGATGTCGTTCTCGGAGGCCCGCTTCCTGCAATTCCCGCCCAAGGAGTGGTCGCTGCGCTGGTATGCAGCGTTCTTTGAGAGTGCTGAATGGATGTCGGCGGCACGGGTCAGCCTGATCACCGCGGCCGTCACCACGCTGGTAAGCCTGCCCATCGGTATGGCTGCCGCTTACGCCATCAACAGCTCCAGCCTGAAGGTGGTGCGCACACTGCAAATCATTTTGCTGCTGCCGATGATGGTACCGATCATCCTGATCGCCGCCGGAGTGTTTTTTGTGTACGCCAGGGTAGGCTTGATCAGCACCATGACCGGGCTGATTCTGGCGCACATCATGCTGGCACTGCCCTACGTGATCATCGCCCTGCTGGCCGGATTGCGTAATTTCGACATGTCACAGGAGATGGTCGCCCGCAGCCTGGGCATGAACCGCTTCCGGGCATTCATGGCCGTAACACTGCCGCAAATCAAGCCAAGCCTGGTCTCGGCCACGCTGTTTGCCTTCATCACTTCGCTGGATGAAACCGTGGTGGCGCTGTTCATTTCCGGCGGCGACAACCAGACCCTGACCAAACGGATGTTCACCGCCCTGCGCGATGAAATCGACCCGACGATTGCGGCGATCAGCTCGATCCTGATTCTGGCTTCGCTGTTGTTGGTGGTGATCGCGGGGCGCAATAAACCGAGCTGACAACACCATCTTGTAGGAGCTGCCGAAGGCTGCGAAGGCAATTTGTCTGACACACCGCCTCGCAGCCTTCGGCAGCTCCTACAAGGGTAATGGTGAATTAGCAACATCTGCCGCCAGCAGCGCAAATTCAGCATCTACCACCCGCTCCAGAGGCCATCTCGGCATCGGCCACCGGGCAGACATTCTTAAAATGAGTCCATCGTTCGGACCCTCAAGGCACCCTGATCATGTTGAAAAATACCCTGCGTGACCCTTCCCTTCTCGTTGAGCGCGCCTACGTCAATGGCGAGTGGATCAGTGCCGATGACGGCGCGACGCTGGACGTGACCAACCCCGCCGATGGCAGTGTTATCGCCCGAGTGCCAGCCCTGCAAGCCGCTGAAACCCGCCGTGCCATCGAAGCAGCCGAAGCCAGCTTCGTGTCCTGGCGCGAAGTCCCGGCGGCCGAGCGAGCGCGTTTTCTTGAAGTCTGGTTCAAGCTGATCATGGACAACCAGGAAGACCTGGCGCTGATCATGACCGCCGAGCAAGGCAAGCCCCTCGCTGAGTCACGTGGCGAAATCGCCTATGGCGCCAGCTTCGTCAAATGGTTCGCTGAAGAAGCCCGCCGGATCTACGGCGACACCATTCCTTCACCCGTCGCTGATCGACGGATCATCGTGCTCAAACAACCGATTGGCGTCGTCGCGGCGATCACCCCGTGGAACTTCCCCAACGCGATGATCACCCGCAAATGCGCACCGGCTTTGGCGGCCGGCTGCCCGGTACTGGTCAAGCCTTCGGAGATGACCCCGCTGTCAGCCCTGGCGCTGGCGGTGCTGGCAGAGCGCGCCGGAATCCCGGCCGGCGTGTTCAACGTATTAACCGGATTGCCTGCCGGGGTCGGTGGTGAAATGACCAGCAATCCGGCAGTACGCAAGCTGTCATTCACAGGCTCGACCCGGGTCGGCCAACTGTTGATGAGCCAGTGTGCAAGCACCATCAAACGCCTGAGCCTGGAGCTGGGCGGCAATGCGCCATTTATCGTCTTCGATGATGCGGACCTGGACCTGGCCATTACCGGGGTCATGCAAAGCAAATTCCGCAACGCCGGGCAAACCTGCGTCTGCGCCAACCGGATTCTGGTTCAGGACGGTATTTATGACCGTTTTGCCGAGCGCCTGAGCGCTGCAGTCGCCGAACTGAAAGTCGGTGACGGCCTGGAAACCGGGGTCACGATTGGCCCGCTGATCAATGCCGCCGCCGTCGACAAAGTAGCGCGCCATATCGGCGATGCGCTGGAAAAAGGTGCCAGCGTAGTCATTGGCGGCGCGCCTCAGGGAAATGGCCTTTACGTTCAGCCCACCGTGTTGCGCGATGCCAAAGCCGACATGCTGCTGGCCAGCGAAGAAACGTTCGGCCCGGTTGCGCCGCTGTTCCGCTTCAAGGACGAGGCCGAGGCGTTGGCGCTGGCCAACGCGACGCCGTATGGCCTCGGTGCGTATTACTTCACTCAGGACATGCGTCGTGCCTGGCGCGTAGGTGAGCGACTGGAGTTCGGCATGGTGGGTCTGAATACCGGGATCATTTCCATGGAAGTGGCCCCCTTTGGCGGCATGAAGCAGTCAGGCACCGGCCGTGAAGGCTCGAAGTACGGCCTGGACGAATTCCTCGAAGTGAAGGCCTGGCATATCGGCGGTCTGGACTGACGGCTAGCATTGGACACGGATACCGCCGGGCAGCAGATCCTGTTTTCCCGGCGGCTCAAAACGGCACGAACACGGCCAGCGCCTGTGTTCAGATGGATGCAGACACCCGCTCTGCACAGGAGGACGCTTCATGAATTTCACCGAAGGTTTTGAATCAGTCAGCGTCAATCAGGTTTGCAAGGACTACGGCAGTTTGAAGGCGCTGAACAACGTGAACCTCAAGGTGGAAGCGGGAGAATTCATGTCCCTGCTAGGCCCTTCCGGGTCGGGCAAAACCACATTGCTGAGCATTCTGGGTGGCTTCATCCGGGTCAGCTCTGGCAGCATCCTGTTTGGCGAGCGCGACGTCACACTGATGCCACCGCACAAACGCGAAATCGGTGTGGTCTTTCAGAACTACGCGCTGTTCCCGCACATGACGGTGGGCGAAAACGTTGCTTTCCCTCTGCGCGCCAGAGGTGAGAGCGCCGCCAAAAGCCTCGGCCGCGTGAAACAGGCGCTGGCAACGGTTGAATTGAGCGGCTACGAAAACCGCTCCATCGCAGCGCTTTCCGGCGGCCAGCGACAACGGGTGGCACTGGCCCGGGCGATTGTCTTCGAACCCAAATTGATCCTGATGGACGAACCTCTTTCCGCGCTCGATAAACAACTGCGCGAAACCATGCAGATTGAGCTGCGCGCCCTGCACAAACGCCTCGGCGCAACAATGATTTACGTGACCCACGACCAGCGTGAAGCACTGACCATGAGCGACCGTATCGCGATTATGCGTGGCGGCCAGTTGGTACAAGTCGATACGCCACGTCGCTTGCACGATCATCCGTCCGATGATTTCGTCGCCAGTTTCATTGGCGAAAGCACGCTGATCCCGTTGCAACGCAGTGAAAGCGGTCTGAACCTGGGCGCGACGGCTCTACGTACAACTCGTCCAATCCCGCCGTCGGGGGATGTGTTCCTCGCGTTACAGTCGGAAAAGCTGTTGCTGGACAACGACAGTTCAGGCCCCGAGTGGAATCATCTGCGCGGGCGGGTTTCGGACATCGTGTTCCAGGGCGAAAGCCTCAAGGTATTCGTCGATCTGGAAGGCGGCCCGACCGTCAGCCTGCGTCAACCAAGCCATCACGAAGGCAACCTGAGCCTGCCGCCTATTGGCTCTCCGCTGCTGATGCGTTTACACCCGGAAGACACCATTGTTGTGCCGCGGGCTATGAGTTGAGACATCATCTTCGTCAATGAACTGTGCAGACTGTGTGGGAGCGAATTCATTCGCGAAAGCGGCATTCCAGCAGATAAATGTCTGCCGAATGTACCATCCTCTTCGCGAATGAATTCGCTCCCACAGGGGGTTGAGCTTCACGCAGGATCCCCGGCAACACCCCACAGTGAAATATGTCGCAACCTCCCCCTAAAACAGTCGATCACAGCACTGGTCCGGGCAACTTCAGTGCTTGTGGTTCCGACCAGTGCTTATCCTGATCACATCACCTGCCACCCCGGCGATCACGGAGATTGAGATGAATTCTGCACTGACTGAAACCCAACGGTTGCTCGCACTGCGTGAGCAACACATCCCGCGCGGCATCATCACGGCTCACCCGGTTGTAGCGGCACGCGCCGAAGGGGCGCAGCTGTGGGATGTGGACGGCAAGCGCTATCTGGATTTCGTCGGTGGCATCGGCGTACTCAACGTTGGCCATAACCACCCTAAGGTTGTCGATGCGGTACGGCGTCAGGTCGGTGAAATTTCTCATGCCAGTTTTCAGGTCGCGGCCTACGAAAGCTACATCGAAGTCGCCGCGCGCCTGAATACGCTGATTGGCGGCGAAGAGCACTACAAAAGCATCCTGTTTACCTCCGGTGCCGAAGCGGTGGAAAACGCGATCAAGATCGCTCGCAGCCACACCAATCGCACCGCGGTGATTTCCTTTCGGGGCGGCTTCCATGGCCGGACCCTGCTCGGTGTGACCCTGACCGGCATGAGCCAGCCCTACAAACAGAATTTCGGCCCCTTCCCGGCCGAGATCTACCACGCCACCTACCCAAACCCTTATCGCGGGATCAGCAGCGACGACGCGCTGGCCGAGCTGGATGAACTCTTCGCCACCGATGTCGCACCTGACCGGGTTGCGGCAATCCTCATCGAGCCTGTTCAGGGCGATGGTGGTTTCATTGCGGCCTCCAGCGAATTTCTCCAGGCCTTGCGGGCACGCTGCACTCAACACGGCATCGTGCTGATCCTCGATGAAATCCAGACCGGCTTTGGGCGTACCGGCACAATGTTCGGCTTCCAGCACTCGGGCATCAAACCTGATCTGGTGACTGTTGCGAAAAGCCTGGCGGGCGGTATGCCGCTATCCGGTGTGGTCGGCCGGGCCGAGATCATGGATGCCCCGACACCGGGTGGCCTGGGCGGCACCTATGGCGGCAACGCGGTGGCTTGTGCTGCGGCACTGGCAGTACTGGACCTTTTCAAAGAGCAGGATCTGCTGGCCAAGGGCGCGAAACTCTCCACCCAGTTGCATGAAGGTTTACTGGCCTTGCAAGCGCGTTACCCGCGTATCGGTGATGTAAGAGGCCTGGGCTTCATGCTGGCCATTGAAATGGTGGCAGCCGACGACAAGCAAAGCCCGGACGCTGCGCTGGCGCAAAAGGTCATCGATGGCGCGCGCAACGCCGGCCTGCTGGTCATCAAGTGCGGCGTACACCGTAACGTGGTGCGATTCCTCGCGCCGCTGGTGACAACCCCGGAACAAGTGGCCGAAGCTTTGCAGATGCTCGATACCGCACTGGCTGCGGCCTGCTGAGGCACGCGCGGCAAGACCTGGCCCGGCCTGTTCATGCAGCGCAGGGCCCGGGTTCGGAACACGGGTGCGGAACATGATGGAACCGACAGCTGTTACTCAGGAGCGAATCATGAAAGTCACCCAGTACAAGGCATTGGGTTTTTCCTTTGGAACACTGGTTGATCGAGAACGGGGCATTCTTGAGGGGCTTCGACCGCTGGCAGTGCAAGGCAATCCGGCGATCAGTGACGAACAATTGCTCAGCGCCTACCGACAGACCGCCGACTTGCTGATCAGCAGTGGACCAGCAAGCAGCCCGAGCGCTTTTCACGGCCAGTTGTACCAACGTCTGGCTCACCAATTGCATACCATTCCTGACTGGGATCAGAGTGTTGCTTTCAGTAGCTCCTCTGACCACTGGCCCATATTCGAAGATGTTCCAGGTGCCTTGCAGTACCTGAGCAAGTTCTACCGTTTGATACTGATTGCCCCACCTCACGGCATCAACGTGAGCTCGCTGACCAGCCGGTTGCCGGTGACGTTCGATGCCGTCATCGAGCCCGTTGATACCGACTGGCACACGAGCCTGGACGCCGCGTTACTCCAGCTGGAACTGGAGCGATCAGAATTGTTACCGGTGCGCAGTACCGAGGTGGACGACCCGTGGAGCGAGCGGGTGGATTTCCCGGTATGTACGTTGCGACGGGGTCATAGCCAGCCGTGGAATCACTCACCGCAGGCACTGGATGGCAAGCGCTGTGAATACGCCAGCCTGGCAGACCTCGTCCACGCGCATCAAAAAGCACTGCACGCCTGAGGTGAGCAGTCTGGATTTTGAAATGGCGAGGACTGAACCATGGACGCTGCAACGAAGCTCGATCGTATCGACATCAACATCCTGGTCCAATTGCAGAAAGACGGGCGAATGACCAACGTCAGCCTCGCCGAAGCCGTCGGTCTGTCCCCCAGTCCTTGTTTGCAGCGGGTCAAACGTCTTGAGTCGGCCGGTTACATCAGCGGCTATGAGGCCCACGTCAATCTCGCCAAGTTCGCCAACTCGGTCACTGTGTTTACCGAAGTCACCCTCTCCGACCACAAACGTGGCGACTTCGTGAAATTCGAATCCAGCATCCGCAACATCGACGAAGTGCTGGAATGTCATTTGATCAGCGGCGGCTACGATTATCTGGTGCGCTTCCTGTGCAGCAGCATCCAGCACTACCAGGAATTGATGGAATCGATCCTCGACAAGAACATCGGGATCGAGAAGTACTTCAGCTACATCGTGATCAAATCACCGGTGGTGAAAAGCACCGTGCCGCTGCGGAGTCTGGTCAGGGCGGTTTGACACACAAGACTCGGTGACTCCTGGCAAACAAAATTGCACCATCCGATCTGGAATGCTTTTTCTGTAGGAGCTGCCGAAGGCTGCGAAGCATTCAATCTGATGCACCGCCATTGCAGCCTTCGGCAGCTCCTACAGATCCAATGTTTGAGGCAGATAGCCTGGTGCAATGATCACCGGCCGATAACATCAAGGAATTGCTGCCATCCTGCCGCCAGGCGTACGCCGGGAGCGCGGAACGCATGCATGGGAATGGGTTTGAATTTATCACCGCACAGCAAACCCAGGTCGACCTTCTCTCCGGACGTCATTTTCGCCAACTGCCCGCCCATGTACGTCGACATGGCGACCCCGCCGCCGTTGTAACCAATCGAGTAGAAGCTACGTTCATCCAGTTGCCCGGCATGAGGCAGATAGTCCAGCGTCATGGCAACCAGGCCGGACCAGCGAAAATCAACCTGGTAATCACGCAGTATCGGAAATACCTCACCCATGCTGCGCTGCAAGGTACGGAAGGCGCTCTCGGAATCGTTCTTGCCAAACGCCCCCCGCCCCCCAAAAATCAGCCGGTCGCCGACAACCCTGAACCAGCGCAACATGCGCTTGGTATCACCGCACACCTGACCGCCCGGCATGATCTGCGCCAGTACATCAGCGGGAAGCTTTTGAGTCGCGATGATCGCACTGCGAAACGGAATCAAGCGTCGATGCAGGGTGTCAGTGACCCGGGTCTGGTCGGAATAACCATTGGTGGCGTAGATCACCTGGCGGGCGCTGATTCGCCCTTGCGGAGTCATGACGATAACGCGGCCGGCCTCATGACGCACCTGATTGGCAGGGCTGTTGATGTACAACTTCACGCCGCGATCAATCAAGCTTTGCGCGATGCCACGGGCGTAATTAAGGGGGTGAATGCCGCCTGCTTTGGGTGTCAGCAAGCCGCCGGTAAAAATCGTCGACCCGGTGGCTTCACGAACCTGCTCGGCGCTGATCATCAGCGACGACGAGCCACCGGTTTCCCGCTTGATCCAGTTTGCCGTGGACTCAAGCCCGCCTAACGCATGAACGTTGTGCGCAGCAGCAATGTGACCGCCCATGTTCAGTTGGGCCCCGGAAAGGCCAAGGCTTTCGACCATCTCCACCAGGCTGTCCACTGCCGCATAACCTGTGCGATACATCTGCAAGGCCGTGTCACGACCAAAACGCTCCATCAGCGTTGGAAAGCCTACCCGAAACTTGGGCGAAACTACCCCGCCGTTACGCCCACTGGCGCCCCAGGCGAGGGTATTGGCCTCGACAATCAACGGTTCGCGACCGCCAAGCGCAATGTGATGCGCCGCAGCCAAACCGGTGTAACCGGCACCGACGATCACCACGTCGCACTGGCGATCGCCTTCAAGGGATTGCAGCGCGGGACAAGGCTGGGCAGTGGCCGCCCACAGGCTCTGAACAGTCATGGCGAACATCCAGCTAAAAAGAGAAAAGGCGCTCGCAGCAAGGCCAGAGCGCCACAGTCGTCACCCAGCGTCAGTCAGCCCAGTTCTTTCTCAACCGCGTCCGCCAATTGCACCAGCGAAGTGAAGTGGTAATGCGGTTCCACGCGATCAGACTCAAGCGTGCCCCCGGTGCCTTTTTGCGCGAAACGGCGTTCGATCCAGCAGGTTTGATAGCCCAGACGCATGGCTACGCCGATGTCGTGGTATTGACTCTGCGCGACGTGCAGGATGTTTTCGAACAGGATGCCTTGAGTCGCCAGCACGCCTCGGGTGTAGGCAAAAAACTGTGGATCAGGCTTTTCAAAGCGTACGTCGTCAACAGTCACCCGCACATCAAACGGTTCCTCCAGCGTTTTGGCCATGAAATCCAGCGCCCAGATCTGCGAGTTGGTGGTCGCGACCAGTTTGAAATGCTTGCGCAGACGCTTCAGCGCTTCAATCGAATCGGGGAACGCCGGGAAGTTCTTCACGGCAAGGCTCAGGCCTTTGGCGTATTCGTCGCTGTCCGGCAGCCCCAGTTTCGAGGCGATGACGTGGTAGCAGCGCTCCAGGTCGTCCGGCCACCAGCCTGAATCGGTCTGTGCACGAGCTTCGCGATAGGCTTTGAGAATATCGTCATCGCTGTGGGCTTTACCCGCTTCGCCCGCCACCTCACGAACATGAGCGAGAATGCCTGCTTCAAAATCAATGAGGGTGCCGACGACATCGAACGTCAGGGCTTTGAACTGCTTGAATGACATAGGGCGCTCCGCAAGATATTCATGGGGGTAGAGCAAGCTGGTTGACCCATTATCAGCCTGCTTCCCTCATGAAATATTCCGTTTTTCACGGACCTTGAAGCATAACCTACGGTTTTTCCACGTTGTGCGGCACACCTGATCTCAACGACCCGAGTGGAGAAGTGCCGACAGCCCCAAATGAGGGTAAAGCGCGTCCACTTTTGCGACGTCGGCACGCATCTCTTCGATGATCCAGTCACGAACACTTTCGACCACCGGGCGCACCGGACGATTCGCTGGAGTCACCAGACAACACCGACGCTGTGTGACATGAACCTGTTCGGCGGCGGGCACCAACTCGCCTTTGACCAGGCTGTTCGAGACGACGGTTAACCAGCCCAGCGCCATCCCCTGCCCCAACAAGGCAGCCTGCACGACCACCGCATAGTCAGAAAAAATCAGGGCATTTTCCACGCGCCCGGACGAGCCAAATTCCAGTGTCCAGTCCCGATCCTGATTGTCCATGCAGATCATTGTAGGCGGCTGTTTTTTGCCTGCATCCTGCAAGACCTGCTGGAAATACTGGGGGTTGCAGACGGGCAAGGTTATTTCCGGAACAACCAGTGTATCCGTGGCTTTCAGGCTGCCTGAATCGATGTAGCGCATGCCCAGATCGACATCCACCAATGGCCCGCCGATTCGGCCAGACATCAGCTGATATCGCATGTCGACACTGGGAAATCGCTGACTGAAGCGGCTCATGCGCGGCATCAACCAGTGGGTCGTGAACGCCGTTGAAACGGACAATGTGACGGTTTCGATGCCCGTTGCGCGGGATTCAATTTCGCTGATCGCCGACTCGATGGTGCTGAACCCCTCCTGCACCCGTCGGTACAAAATACTGCCGCTCTCGGTGAGTCGTGCACCGCCTCGCGTGCGCTCAAAAAGCTGCACACCGAGATGCTCCTCAAGACGGGACAGCATTCGACTGACCGCGGGCTGGCTGACGCACAGTTCATCCGCCGCCCGGGTGAAGCTGCCACACCGCGCAGCCGCTTCGAAGACGAACAGAGAACTTGAACTGGGAAGCTTTCGACGAAGATTAGACATGACCTGAGCTTATGCCTGAAGCAACTATTAGTAAATTGCCGGATGCAGAAATTGATGCTTATTCTTGCGAGCGACCGAGTGTGTGTTTTGCAACGATCAAGATCCTCACTCGCCCTTTTCTGCTCTTCCCGACGAGGCCCGCCTGATTATGGAAAACGCTCTGAAGTTTTATATCGATGGTGGTTGGGTAGCACCCGCCGGGGACTCGCAGCTGGCAGTCATCAATCCGGCCACTGAACAGCCCTTCAGCCAGATAGCCATGGGCAATCAGGCCGACGTGGACGCAGCAGTCTCGGCAGCACGACGTGCGTTTCCGGCATTTGCCCGCACGACGCCCAACGAGAGAAGAGTTCTGATCGAGCAGATACTCGACGTGTTCATGCAGCGCTACGACGAGATTGCCGAGGCGATCATGGCCGAAGTCGGTGCACCCAAGGCACTGGCGTACGATTGGCAGGCGGGTATCGGCAAGCGTCATCTGCAACAACTACTGCGCACGCTGGATACGTTCGCGTTTCAGAAAACCAATGGTAATACGCTGATCAATCTGGAGCCGGTGGGGGTCGTTGCACTGATTACACCCTGGAACTGGCCCATCAATCAGATCGTCTGCAAGGTCGCGCCAGCACTCGCGGCCGGTTGCACGATGATCCTCAAACCCAGCGAAATCGCCCCACTCAATGCCGTGCTGTTCGCTGAAGTCATGCACGAAGCGGGTGTGCCCGCCGGGGTGTTCAATCTGATCAATGGCGACGGGCCAACCGTGGGTGCTGCTCTGGCAGCGCACCCTGAAGTGGACATGGTTTCATTCACCGGCTCGACGCGGGCCGGGGTGGAAGTCGCGCGTCTGGCGGCGCCTGGCGTGAAACGTGTGCATCAGGAACTGGGCGGCAAATCGGCGAATATCCTGCTGGACGATGTCGATCTGGAGAAAGCCGTGACCTCTGGGGTCAATGGCTGCTTCGGAAACAGCGGACAGTCCTGCAATGCGCCGACCCGCATGCTGGTGCCTGTTTCATTGCATGATCGAGCGGTGGAAATCGCCCGGCGTGCGGCTCTCGCCCATCAGGTTGGCGATCCCGCCAATCCGCAATCGACGATGGGACCGGTGATCAGCGACCGGCAATTCCAGGCCATCCAGCGAATGATCGCCATCGGCATCGACGAAGGTGCGCAGCTGGTCTGCGGTGGCCTCGGCCGACCCGAAGGCCTGGAGCGTGGCTACTACGTCAAGCCGACAGTGTTCGCCGGAGTGACGCCGGACATGACCATTGCCAGGGAGGAAATCTTCGGCCCGGTGCTGGTGATTCAAGCCTATGACGATGATGAGCACGCGGTTGCGCTGGCCAATGACAGCGTGTTCGGTCTGGCCGGTTACGTGCAGTCCTCCAACCTGCAGCGGGCCAGGGAGATTGCTTTGCTGCTACGGGTCGGCGGTGTCTACATCAACCATCCCGACTGGAATCCAGGAGCGCCGTTTGGCGGTTACAAACAATCGGGTAATGGCCGGGAATATGCCGAGTGGGGACTGGAGGCGTTTCTGGAGACCAAGGCGATTGTGGGCTTTTACCCTTGATGGACCCACCATCGCCCGCCGGCTCAAATTCCGGTAGGAGCGAATTCATTCGCGAAAGGGCCGGGACATACGCAGCCAATGTGTTGCCTGAAATACCGCCTTCCCGAATGAATTCGGTCCTACCGGGTTCTGCGTCTTGCCCAGATCAAAGGTAGGAGCGAATTCATTCGCGAAGAGGCCGGTACATCCGCAGCCGATGTGTGCCTTGAAATACCGCCTTCCCGAATGAATTCGATCCTACCGGGTTCTGCGTCTTAACCAGATCAAAGGTAAGAGCGAATTCATTCGCGAAAAGGCCAGTACATCCACAGCCAATGTGTTGCCTGAACCACCGCCTCCCGAATGAATTCGGTCCCACAGGATTCTGCGTCTTGCCCGAGTTACCGGTAGGAGCGAATTCATTCGCGAAGGGGCCGGGACATCCACAGCCTATGTGGTGCCTGAAATACCGCCTCCCGAATGAATTCGGTCCCACAGGATTCTGCGTCTTGCCCGAGTTACCGGTAGGAGCGAA
>NZ_JAWHNU010000026.1:13663-73282 GCF_032582135.1 Pseudomonas syringae group sp. J309-1
CCGAATGAATTCGGTCCCACAGGATTCTGCGTCTTGCCCGAGTTACCGGTAGGAGCGAATTCATTCGCGAAAAGGCCAGTACATCCACAGCCTGTGTGTTGCCTGAAATACCGCCTCCCGAATGAATTCGGTCCCACAGGGTTCTGCGTTTTCCCCAGCTTACCGGTAGGAGCGAATTCATTCGCGAAAAGGCCAGTACATCCACAGCCTGTGTGGTGCCTGAAATACCGCCTCCCGAATGAATTCGGTCCTACCAGGTTCTGCGTCTTGCTCAGGCCAAAGGTAGGAGCGAATTCATTCGCGAAGGGGCCGGGACATCCGCAGGCTGTGTGTTGCCTGAAATACCGCCTCCCGAATGAATTCGGTCCTACCGGGTTCTGCGTCTTGCCCAGGTCAAAGGTAGGAGCGAATTCATTCGCGAAGAGGCCGGGACATCCACAGCCAATGTATTGCCTGAAATACCGCCTTCCCGAATGAAGGGGAGCGCCACCCCGGTCGGTCACACAGGTCGTCATTGTCATGATGGGAAAAGCTGTGTCTGTACCGACGCCTCGCGAACAAGTTCGCTCCTACCCGGCCTTGATCAAATCTGCGATCCGCTCGGCAATCATGATCGTGGGTACGTTGGTGTTGGCACACGGGATGGAGGGCATCAACGACGCATCACATACCCGCAAGGCGGTGACGCCAATCACTCTCCCATCACTGAGGGTGACGGCCTGTGGATCATCGGCCCGACCCATGCGACAAGTGCCTGATGGATGCCAGGTGCCACCGACATTTCGCCGGACAAACCCGGTCAGGGCCTGATCATCGGCGAGCAGTTTTTTCAGCGTCACTCCCTGAGTGACCAACCCGTGAACAAGCCACGTCCGAAACGGCCCGGCCACGTCCAGCAACAGGCTTAATGCGCCGCGCAACATGCCATTGATCAAGCCTGGCTGAGCGACTTTGGCGACCCGGGGCGAATAGCTGGACGGGAACGCCACGCTACGCAAGGCACCGAGTTGGGCGGCTGACAGCGTCCCGGCCCCAAACTTCAAGGCCTGCTTGAGGCGCTCCAGGTCCCGTGGATCAGAAAGCATGTTGAAGTCCACCTCCGGTTCCTGAGCTGGATCACTGGAGACCAGTCGCACACAGCCCCGGGAATAGGACTTGTTGACCCAGAAAAACATCGTGCCCAATCGATACCCCAGCGAGTGCCAACCGGATCGGGACAGAATCGCGCCATGCATGTCGCAAGGCACCGTATCCGGCAAACCCGAGGAAAAGCGCACAATGGCCTGCTCGTGGTGCTCGTTGACGAAAGCCGTGCGCCCCGCCTTGTTCAACAACGCAGACACCGCAATCGATGGATGCTCCATCAGATTGCCGCCGACTCCCGGACGATCCGCCACCACAAAAATCCCCAGTTGAATCAGCTCATCGGCAGGACCAATACCGCTGCGCATCAAAACTGCCGGGCTGTGGATCGCCCCGGAACAGACGATCACTTCTTTGGCGAATAGATCCATTGAGGTGCCATCCGCCTGCACAATACGCGCCCCTATCGCCTGATGGGACTTGAACAGCACGCGGTCGACCAGGCATTCAGTGCGCACTTTCAGATTGCTGCGCTGGCGGACCTCATCGGACAGATAACAGACCGACGTGGGAATGCGTTCCCCTTCCGGGCTGACGCCAATTGCCCCAACGAATACGCCCGGCTCCCAGGGCCCGTTCTGATCAGCTTTGGTAGCCAGTCCGGCCTCGCCCAGCACCGTCATCACTGCTTTGACGAAGGGAGAGAGAAACTCCTGCGCGGTGCGGCGGATCCGCAGTGGTCCTTGCTTGCCGTGCAACGGGCCTTCGAAATCAGTATCGTTTTCCAGCTTGCGAAAGTACGGCAGGCAATTGTCCCAGTTCCATCCCTCGGCACCGAGTCGCTGCCACTCGTCGTAGTCATCGGGCGCGCCGCGATTGGTCATCAAGGCATTGATTGCAGAGCCACCGCCCAGCAACCGTGCCTGTTCATAGCGACGTTCGGTGGAACGCTTGCCCATCAGCGCCGTCAGCTGTCGCCAGATATTGCGCGTGTCCAGGTAAGCACGCCCGGGATAGCGGCTGCGAATCTCGGCAGGCATGTTACCCGCCGAGATGTCCCGCCCCGCTTCCACCAGGCACACACGTTTGTCTGCATCCTCGGACAGCCGCGCAGCCAGCACACAGCCTGCCGAACCGCCGCCCAGAATCAGGTAATCGAGCACTTTCAAGATGCCGACCTACTGAACAAACTTGAGCCAGCGATCCTTGGCCGCAATGCCAGCGGCCGACGACCACCATTCTTCAGACATCAATGCCTGCCTGGCGGCGTTGTCCGGTGAGCTCGGTAACTCTTTGGCCCGCTCGGCAGTCAACTTGCCGGTGCCAAACGCAGCAGGGTTACCTGGCCCGTAATCGATATACATCGGCAGGTTGGCCTGCAGGTCCGGAGAGAGCGCTTCGTTGACGAACTTCACAGCAGTTGCGTAGTTCGGCGCGCCTTTGAGGATGCACAATTGGGTGTTTTGCAGAATGCCGTCGTTATAGGTAAAGGCGACGTCAGGATTGTCCTTGCGAACCGCACTGGCGCGACCGTTCCAGATCATCAGCATGTCGACCTCGCCATCGTTGAGCAGTTGTGCCGATTGCCCACCGGAGCTCCACCACACGGCGATATCCGGCTTGATCTGCTCCAGCCGTTTGTAGGCGCGATCAACATCCAGCGGGTAGAGTTTGTCACGAGGCACGCCGTCCGACAGCAGTGCCGCCTCCAGGGTCCCCATCGGGTCGTTACGTAATGAGCGCGTCCCCGGAAAATCCTTCACATTCCAGAAGTCGGCCCAGCTCTGCGGCACCTTCTTCAATGTTTTGGTGTTATAGCCCAGGACTGAAGAATAGAACTCATAAGCGACGGAGTAAGGCGTGCGATAGGCCTCCGGCATGGCTTGAACATTGGGCATCTTGCTCAGGTCGAGTTTTTCGATCAGCCCTTCGTTGCCGCCGCGGATGCAGTTGGACGGCGGCGTATCGATCACGTCCCAGACCGGCTTGCCCGCCGATCCCTGAGCCTTGACCATGGGCAAGGCGTCGGGAACGCTGTCTTGTTTGATGGTGATGTTCAGGCGCTTGGCTGCCGGATCAAGAATCGCCTTGGTCTGGGCTTCCTGATAAACCCCGCCTTGGGAAACGAAGGTGATTTCTTCTGCCGATACCGACATCGCGCACGATATCGAAACGCACAACAGGGATAAGACTGAACCCAATGAAACGGTTTTCATGGCAAATCTTCCTGAACGTAGAATGATTCGGCAGCTTAAAAACCCTTTTTCTGAACACCCTGCAAATCCAACGCATGCTCAGGTTTAAGTTTTATTGTTACCGAGCGGGTCGGCAGGACGTTACAAGAGCCGGGGCCTGTCCGGCAATGCACCAATAATCATTACTGACATGATCTGTCGTTATGACGAATCTGTGGGCGACTCTATGCTGGTCCTGAAGGACTGCGTACGCTCTGTGGGAGCAGAGCTTGCTCGCGATATGAACACCGCAGTTTCAAGCCAGACCGCATCATCGTTCATCGCGAGCAAGCTCGGCTCCCACAAAGACCTCTTCGCTACGTGCCGCAAACGGCAGTCGTTTAGCCAGTTCCTGCGCAAGGTAACGGGTGAACAGCGAGATGCGCTGCGGGATGTGGCGTCGGTGCTGGTACATCGCATAGATATCGCCGCGCGGCGGTTGATAATCGTCCAGTACCGCCACCAGCCGCCCACTTTCCAGATGCGCCTGCACATCCCAGCGGGAACGCAAAATCAAATCGTGGCCGTCAAGCGCCAGATTCATCGCCACTTCCCCGTCGTTGCTCGACAGCGTGCCACCGACCTTATGGGTGAAATCCTGACCGTCTTTCTGGAAACGCCAGATCGCGTAATCACTGCCGAACTGACGCAGCACGATGCAGTTGTGCTCGGCCAGATCCGCTACACGCGTCAACTTCGGCCGACCTTCCAGATATTGGGGTGACGCACAGAGAATTCGCGGATTCTCTAGCAGGCGGATACCGATCAGCCGCGAGTCCGGCGGCTCGCCCATGAACACGCCGATGTCGAACTGATCATCGAGCAAGCTGACCGGCTGGCTGGTCAGTTCCAGGGAAATCTCCAGTTCAGGATGCAGCCGGGCAAAGCTGGATACCACCGGTGCCAGATGCCGTCGCCCGAAACCCAGCGTGGCGTTGATTCGCAAACGACCATGCAACGTCGGCTGGCGACTGTTCAGGGCGCTTTCCAGCTCTTCGAGCTGCCGCAGGATCGGCCGCCCTCCCTCCAGATAGAGCACGCCCTCGGGGGTCAACGACAACCGGCGGGTGGTGCGCTGTAGCAGTTGCACGCCAAGCCGGGCTTCCAGCTGGCTCAAGCGCTTGCTCACCGCGGGTAGCGACAGCCCCATCTGCCGTGCAACTTCGGTCAGGCTGCCCCGCGTGGCCACCTGCTGAAAGAAGCTCAGGTCATCGATCATGCTCATGGATTGTTTCCTTGAATCTAAGAATGGCTTTCGCGATTGACTAATTATTAATCCAGAAACACTGCATACACTGAGCTTCGTCCACCATCAACCCTGGAGTCGCAACTCATGAGCAAGGCCCATTACAAAATTGCCGTCATCCCTGGCGATGGCATAGGCAAGGAAGTCATGCCCGAAGGCGTTCGCGTGCTGAACGTGGTGGCCGCGCAGCACAACCTGGAGTTGCAGTGGGACTGGTTCGACTTCGCCAGTGCCGATTACTACCTGGCCCACGGCAAAATGATGCCGGACAACTGGTTCGAGATTCTCAAAGGCTACGATGCGATTTACTTCGGCGCAGTGGGCTGGCCGGACGTGGTGCCTGATCACATTTCCCTGTGGGATTCGCTGCTGCAGTTCCGCCGCGAGTTCGACCAGTACGTGAACCTGCGCCCTTGCCGCCTCATGCCTGGCGTGAAAGCACCGTTGGCCAATCGCAAACCGGGTGACATCGACTTCTGGGTGGTGCGTGAAAACACTGAGGGCGAATACTCCAGTGTTGGCGGCAAGATGTTCCCGGGCACCGACCGGGAAATCGTCCTGCAGGAAACCGTCATGACCCGGGTGGGCGTCGACCGTATCCTGAAATTCGCTTATGACCTGGCCCAGAGCCGTCCGAAAAAGCACCTGACGTCTGCGACCAAATCAAACGGGATTGCGATCACCATGCCGTACTGGGACGAGCGCGTTGTGGAAATGGGCAAGAAATACCCGGACGTGAACGTCGACAAGTACCACATCGATATTCTCACCGCGAACTTCGTCCTGCATCCGGACTGGTTTGATGTCGTGGTCGCCAGCAACCTGTTCGGCGATATCCTTTCCGACCTGGGTCCGGCCTGCACGGGCACCATCGGCATCGCGCCGTCGGCCAACATTAACCCTGAGCGTAACTTCCCGAGCCTGTTCGAGCCAGTGCATGGCTCAGCTCCGGACATCGCAGGCAAAGGCATTGCCAATCCGATCGGTCAAATCTGGTGCGGCGCGATGATGCTTGAGCATCTGGGCCATTCGGAGGCCGGTGCGGCAGTGCTAACCGCGATTGAAACCGTGTTGGCCATGGGACCGGAAAACGCACCACTGACTGCTGATATTGGCGGCAAGGGCAATACCGAAGCGCTGGGCAAAGCCATCGCGGCTGCGTGTGAGCGATAAGGAAAGTCGGCATTTACTATTGAACAAAACGCAAACCACTGGATAGATACGATCTTGTGTGGGGAGATTCTATGTTGGCCTGCAAGCGTTGATCCTGGTGGGAGCGAATTCATTCGCGAAGAGGCCGGGACATTCGCCGCCTTTCTGCCGCCTGAAATAGTCTTCCCGAATGAAGTGGAGCGCCACCCCGGCCGGTCCCACAGGTCGATCATGAACTGAAGATCAGCGCCAACATGTGCGGTGCTTGCCCTGGGCGGCATTCCGACGATAAACACTAACGGGGTATGTCTTCGAGCTGCGTCTCATGTATCGCGGGCAAGCACCGCTCCCACATGGGAACCGAGTTGTGTCAGGGACACTGGGCGAGCTCCTCGGGGATGGTTTGTTTAGCACCGGCTACCCACCAATTAAACCGAACCCCGCGTGCCGACATCGGTCTGCTCCTGTATCACTTTCAGGAAGATCGCCTTTATGTCCCCGCAACGCAGCCTCACTCTCCTTGCCCGAAGCGGCTATGCCGCTCGCGGTGTGGTGTATTTGATCATTGGTATTTTTGCCCTGCTCGCCGCCCAGGGTTCGTCTCAGCCCAAAGACAGCCATAGCAGCCTTGAAGCGCTGTTGAGTCAGCCTTTTGGCAACGTCATGGTTGCGATTGTCGTAGTCGGCCTGCTGGCGTTTGCAGCCTGGCGAATCCTGCAGGCCACTCGCGACGTGGATCATCACGGCACAGAATTCAAAGGTTTGGTGATTCGCACAGGCCTGCTGGTCGGCGGCGTGACCTACGGCGCATTGGCCTTTTTTGCCTTGGGTCTGTTAATCAGCGCACTCAAAAGCTCCGGTGATTCAGGGGGCAAAACCCAGGACCTGCTTGCCACGATTTTGTCCTGGGATCATTCGAATATCCTTGTTTATCTGGTGGCACTGGTGCCGCTCGGCGTGGGCATCACCCACATCATCAAAGGCTGGAAGGCGTCTTTCGAGAAGTACTTCGAAGCCGACGAAGAAGTCATGCGCTACGTCCGTCCGGTGTCGCAATTCGGCCTGATTGCCCGAGGTGTGGCATTCATCGAAATCTCTGCGTTGCTGGCCATCAGCGGCTCCAGCTATCAGGCCATGCACCCGCCGGGTCTGAAAGACGCGCTTAACGGCCTGCAGGATCTTCCCGCTGGAGGCATCGTGCTGATGATCGTGGCCTTGGGACTGATCGCATTTTCGGTATACAGCTTCGCCGAAGCTGCCTGGCGCAAGATCAATATGGACGTGCCCGATGCGCCGCATGCCGTGACCCGGCATTTCAACTGACCGTTAAGCGTCAGGTGAATTTGTTCCGAAATAATACCTATTGCTGGCCCCTCGCCTCCTAGCGAGCTTGGCAAACTTGCTTTCTTTTCAGAAGCTTAGGGGCTGGCATTTATGCGGATTCTTGTATTGACCGTAGCGACGCTCGCGCTGGCCAGCGTTTCACTGGCGTCGCAAGCCAAGGACGTTACTCAGAGCGGTCGATCGATTTGCACATGGGGGTCGGGCATCGCCGCAGGCGCCCAGGAATCGAAACTCGCCGGAATCACTTTGTACGGCGCGCGCAAGAAATTGCAGGGTCGCAAGTTCAAACAGCCCTGGATGCGCATGACCGCCATGGGCATTACCGAGCAGACCTATAAAAGCACCTCGCGACTCAAACCTGCGGCCATCAAGCAAACCTATTACGAACAGTGCATCAAGCACGAACTGGCGAAACGCTGATCCCAGAAGAGGTGTCTGTTTCGCGGCAAACACGGGTCTGTAGGGGCTGCGAAGGCTGCGATGGCGGCGTGTCAGGAGAAATGCTTCGCAGCCTTCGGCAGCGCCTACAGAGACCGAATTACGGCGTAACAACGCGGTGTCACGTGCACCCAATCAAACGAACGTCGCACCGCGCGTATTCACGAACAGCGAGTAAACCGAGTGGCTGCCCGCCATGAACAACCGGTTACCTTCGCGCCCGCCAAAGCACAGGTTCGGGCAGCGCTCCGGCAAGGAAATGTGACCGATGGCTTTGCCATCCGGATTGAACACTCGAACGCCATCGAGCTTTTCCGGATCAGCCTTGGGATCACTGTTACTGCCCCAACCACACCACAAGTTACCGCTTTCATCGCACTTGATGCCGTCAATACCGGCGAACTCCAGCCCTTCGATGTGTTTGCGACGCAAACCCAGCGTGCCGTCATCATTGACCGCAATGGCCCAGATGATCCGGTTGGGTTTGGCTCGACCTTCAACCACGTAGAGGGTTTTTTCGTCCGGCGAGAAACACAGGCCGTTCGGCCCTGCCAGATCGTCAATCACCCGGCTGACCTTGCCGCTCACGCCATCAATGCGATAGACCGCGTGGGGCAACTCCGGGGTGACTTTGTGTCCTTCGTAGTTGTTACCCGTCTGGAACGGAGGATCGGTGAACCACACTGATCCATCGCGTTTGCAGACGATGTCGTTGGGCGAATTGAAGGGTTTGCCCTCGTAATTGTCAGCGAGCACGGTGATGCTGCCGTTGTACTCGGTGCGGGTGACGCGACGGCCTTCCTTGCTGGTCGTCGAGCCTTCGCACACCAGCAAACGACCCTGACGGTCACGGCACAGGCCGTTGGAGAAGTTGGAGTTATCGCGATACACCGACAGGCCCCCAGTGACTTCATCCCAGCGCATGATGCGGTTATTGGGGATGTCGCTGAACAACAAGTAACGACCGTCGCCCACCCAGACAGGGCCTTCTACCCAACGCAGGCCTGTCGCCAGGCGCTCAACGCTGGCATTGAAAATGCGCAGGTCCATGAAGCTGTCATCGAGAATGTTGACTAGCGGATCCGGATAACGCTGACTCAATGGCTCGGCACTAGCCAGTCGAGGTAACGCCAGGCTGCCCAGAGCCGCCACACCGGCGGATACTGCCAGCGACGTTTTGAGGAATGCTCTGCGACTGTAGTCGGCGGTGGTGTCCTGTTGCGATGAGTCCATCGTGCATCTCCGTTATTTTATTGTTGGACGGGTGCTCGTTGTACAGCGGCTTAAGTCATCGTACAAGTGTTAAGGACGAGGGTTTGCCCGATATCAACGTCGCGGCAAACCCTCGCGGCCACTACAGATACCAGGTAAATCAATAAGGACTGGCAGTAGGACGAACGATCAATTCACTGACATCGACATCGGCTGGCTGCTCAACGGCGTAGGCAATTGCCCGAGCGATGGCCAGTGCCGGGATGGCGATTTTGCGGAACTCGCGCATTTCGGCGCGCCCGCCCTCATCAGAAATACTGTCGGCCAGTTCGGACTCGGTGACGCCCGGGGAAATCACCGTAACGCGGATGTCCGCACCCGCTTCCTGACGCAAGCCTTCGGAGATCGCCCTGACGGCGTACTTGGTTGCGCAGTAGACGGCCGCCGTCGGGCTCACCGCATAAGCACCGATGGAAGCGATGTTGATGAACTGCCCGGATTGCTGCTTCTGCATCAGTGGCAGGCCGGCCGCAATGCCGTGCAACACGCCACGAATGTTGACATCGATCATCTGGTCCCACTCGGAGACTTTCAACGCATCCAGCCTGGACAGCGGCATGACCCCGGCGTTATTGACGATCACATCGACGCGGCCAAACTCCTTCACGGCATAGTCGACGAAAGCTTGCACATTGGCTCGATCGGTCACGTCTACGGCCTGATACTGCGCGCTGCCACCGGCGGCAACCAGTTCTTTGCAGAGGTCTGCCAGGCGCTCGGTACGCCGCGCACCGAGCACAACGTGCGCGCCCTTCTCGGCCAGCAGCCGCGCCGTGGCTTCGCCAATACCGCTGCTTGCGCCGGTGATTACCACGACTTTGTTTTTGATGTTCGACATGATTGTTGTCCTTATCCGAATGATGAGCCGGTAGCTCGATACGCATTCAGAGTAAGGCGATAACGCGGGAGCAATTAGACCGATCCTTCGGAGTGATTGCCTGATTCTGCTGTGGGGTTTGCGGAGAAAACAAAGGCCAGTAGAACCTGCTCTAGCCGGTCCTGCTGGCCTTCTTTTTGACGCACTACGCAAGGGTGTCAGGGATGGAGACCTGACACCCTGCTTATCAGTTCTTCTCAGGTGTCTTGAGCGACTCTGGAACCTGAGTGGTTGGCACGAAGGTTTTATCTTCTTCTGCCTTGGCTTCCTTGGACTCGGCCTGCGCTTCTGCAGCCTTGGCATTTTCCTTGGCTGCATCGGCGGCCTTGTCCTGTGCTTTCTCAGCGTGCTGCTGGGCTTCCTGCGCCTTGTCTTCGGATTTCGGATCGCAGGCGGCCAGGCCAATGGTGGACGCCAGCATCAGACTGTAGGCAAGAGTTTTAAGCATGGGGTGAATGTCCCTGATTGAGAATGTACTGCTTCGAACCGCAGGCTAGAGCGTTGGTTCCATACAAGCAGCACGTTCCCTGCATCCATCACGCGTTGTCGTTACCGGTCCGGATGAAAGAGTAGCGGTCAATGTCTGTCCTTAATTGCCAACCTTGCCTGACCCAATAATCGGCGGCAGTGTGATTGGTTTTCAAGACATCGATGTGGCACTTGAAAATGCCTTCGCGTTCGAGACTTGCGAGGCAGCGCTCCACCAACTGATTGGCAATGCCCTGGCGCCGGTAATTATCCAGCACCAGCAAATGCTGCAAATACCCTCTTCGGCCATCGTGGCCGCACATGACGCACGCAACCAGTACGGAATCCACTTCAGCAACGAAGCTCATTCCGGGGTTGCGTTGCAGATACCTGGAGGTCGAATCGCGAGAGTCTGCATCCCTGACCGATACCCCGGGGGTGCTGCTCATGAGTGCAATGACTGCGTCGTAGTCGTCCATGGTCATGATGCGAATGGTGAACATTGATAGCGCTCGTCAGGCATGGATGTCGGCGCACGAGGCTAGCAGAAATCCGGGACGGTAATGTTGCACTTGTGCTGCGGGTAAGGAATGGACATGATGCCGACGCTAAAAAGGCACAATGACATCACCGCATAGCCACCCGAAGTGGCAGTACGCGCATTAACAATGGATAGAGACAATGACTGGAGCCGTCATGAAACACCTGAAAATCGCCGCCCTGCTGATGTTTTCCACCGTACTTTTTGGCTGTGTCAGCAGCCGCTCTGTCATAGAGGTACAGACGCCACAAAGTGCAAATGGTACAGGTCAGAAGGTGACGATTAGCGCGATTGATGAGCGTCGTTTCGAAACCGCACCAAAGCAGGCCGATACCCCGTCACTGAAAAACGCTGAAGAAATCTCCGACAAGAAAATCACTGAGCGCGCCATCGGCAGAAAGCGCAACAGTTACGGTATGGCCATGGGTGA
The DNA here is from genome assembly GCF_032582135.1 of Pseudomonas syringae group sp. J309-1. Classification (NCBI taxonomy): domain Bacteria; kingdom Pseudomonadati; phylum Pseudomonadota; class Gammaproteobacteria; order Pseudomonadales; family Pseudomonadaceae; genus Pseudomonas; species Pseudomonas syringae group sp. J309-1. Next base: position 24,749 of record NZ_JAWHNU010000026.1, read on the forward strand.
CGTGCTGCTTCCTGAAGGCAAAACCGTTTCTCAGCTCATTGCCAAAAGCGTCGCTGAGGGCTATCGAAAGGCCGGTTATCAAGTGGTTGAGGCTGCAGAAAAGAATGGTGAAGCCCAGGCCGTGAACGTGCATATCACAGAATTCTGGTCGTGGTTTTCGCCCGGTGCGTTTTCAATTGCCGTCAACAACAAGGCGCGCCTGAACATCACCTCAACGGGTCAGCCTTCCCCAATCAGTCTCATCACTGACAAGCGTGAATCCATGCAACTGGTCGTGGAGAGTGACTGGAAAGTCATCACCGAAGAAGGTCTACAGGCGATCACCGAGGCAACAGTCAAAGAACTGTGCGCCAAAGGGTCCTGCAAGAAGTAAAACGGTAGGGCAATCCGGGAACTGTCAGGTGCAATGCCGACAGTTCCCAGGGATCAAGCGCAGTTAGAACGTTACGCTGGCAGTCAAACGCGCAGTGCGCGCTTCGCCGACGTTGATCTGTACTTCGCTGCTACCAGTACCTGACGGGTAGTACTCTTTGTCGAACAGGTTATCGACGTTCAACTGCAAACGGGTCTTGTAGTCTTTGGTTGGCAAGTCCCAACGCAGGAAAGCGTCAGCAACGGTGAAGCTGTCCATGAAGAAAGTGTTTGCGTTGTCGCCCGCGCGCTCGCCAACGTAACGTGCACCGCCACCGACATGCCATTGGCCGGTCTGCTCAGGGAAAGCCAGATGGTGTGTCAGATACAGGCTGGCGGTATGCATCGGCGCGTTGCTGAGGCGTTTGCCTTCATTCGTCGGATCGTCAAGCACTTCGGTGTGGGTGTAGGCGTAGGTGCCGATCATGTCCCAGCGCTCGGCCAGTTTGCCTGTGACGTCAAGTTCCAGGCCTCTGGAGCCTGCTTTGCCTGTTAGCTCATTGGTGGTAATGGTACCGACCGTGACTGGAGTGACTACGTTTTTCTTGACGATATCAAACACAGCAACGTTGACGTTCAACCGATCTGAAGGATTATACTTCAAGCCAACTTCGTAGCTGCGTCCTTCTTCGGGATCAAAGGTCTTGTTGTCATCTGAGACGGTTTCATTAGGTACAAACGATTCGCTGTAGTTGCCATATAGCGAAAGCGCCTCGGTGGGTTGATAGACGACACCGACAAACGGAACGAAGGCGTCGCCATTGTCGTCACGACCCACTACGCGGGTAACCAACCCCTGATCACTGTATTGATCGTAGTGCTGCTGACGTCCACCAAAGACCAGAATCCACTGGTCATTCAAATGCCAGTTATCCTTGAAATAAACGGACGTTGAGGTCAGCTCATTGCGAGCATTACTTTGAGTTGGACTGACAAGGCTAGGCTCATCCAGACGCCCATATCGCGGGTCATTGATGTCGATTGGCGCACCAGCCCTATTGCGATAGGTCTTGCCTCGATACTTGTCTAGCGCTTCGTTATCCACTCCCACCAAAATGTCATGGCGCTGGCCGAACAACTGCTGCTCGCCGATGAAATCCAGACTGGTATACCGAGTTTCGTAATCGTAGTGTCCCCCGTTGGCGGTGCGTGCCAGGCTGCTTCCAGTCAACCTACCGGGCTGCGCAATCGCCAGACTATACCGATCATTGTTCCAGCCATACGTCACCCGGGTCTTCCAGTCGTCATTGAGCTGGTATTCAAACTTCGCGGTGGCGGTTTCGCTGATGCCGACGGTCTTGGCCCAGCGTTCATCCAGGCGATCCTTGTAGCTGGCCGCTGCGGGCCTGCCATTGGCGAACACGGTGCCGCGGTCGAACGGGCTGGAATAGTCGTTGTATTCGTAAGCAAGGGTCAGCTTGGCGCGCTCGCCGGTCCAGCTCAGGGATGGCGCTACCAGCGTGTGTTCGTTGACCCCGTAGTTGCGCCAGTAATCTTCGTGGCCGCGCTCGGCAACCAGCCGGTAAGCAAGCCCGGTATCTTCAATCGGCCCGGTAGTGTCGACGCTGAACGTGCCGCCGCCTTCGCTGTAACCGGAGCCGGTGATGGTGGTGCTGCGGGTGTATTGCGGCTGCTTGCTGACGACGTTGATCAAACCGCCTGGTTCGATTGCGCCGTACAACAGCGACGCCGGCCCCTTCAATACTTCAACGTGGTCAGTGGTCGCCCCAAGGTTATGCCCTACCACCGAGCGAATACCGTCGCGCAAAATAGCCCCGTCATCGTTCGTGCCGAAGCCACGCTTGATCAGAGCGTCCTTGGTATTGCCGAGGGTGTTGGACTGCGACACCCCGCTGACAAACTTCATCGCATCGTCCAGCGACTTGACCTGAAAATCGTCAAGGGTCTGCTGGGTGACCACGTTCACTGACTGTGCTTCATCCCTGATCGGCACTTCCGATTTGCTTGCGGTGCTGCTGGTAGAGCGCACATAAGGGCTGCTCTCGATATCGCCCGCAGCCTGAATATCGGTGGCAGGCAGCTCGGTGACAGTGTCTTCAGCGTGGGAGAAGGCAGGCAGCAACACACAACCGAAAGCCAGGGAAACGCAATAGGCGCGACGCATTGGGATGAACACAGAGGACAATTCCGGGCATTAATGGGAATGGCTATTATCTACGAATCATTTCCAAATGTGTACTCTCCCCCAGCGCGATCGTGACGACGTATCGTCGCAGGTGCCAGAGGCCTGGCTTTTATGAACGCCAGGCCAATAGGCAAACCAAGGTCGCTTACGCCTCTTGCTCTAACCCGCTCATCCAGAAAAAACTTCGCAGGATTGAATCCCTCTTAAGGACAGGAAAGTTTTGCCGATAGGTTTGGATAACATACTCGCTTCCTACAGGCAGAGCGGGTCATCTCCCTTCGTTCTTTCGAACTATTCCTGCAGGAAATGCCGATGAGCTGGCTTCATGATGCAAAACTGTCGACCAAACTTCTTACCGCCTTCGGGCTTTGCGCATTCATCACCCTGGGCGTTGGCGTACTTGGCAGCCGGGGTGTTTCTCAGCTCTCCGATAGCCTGAAACTGGTATTCAGCAATAACCTGGTGTCGGTGTCTAAAACCGCAGAGGCGAAAGCCAAAGCTGTGGAGCAATCGCGTGACATGTATCGCCTGTACATCGCCACCAGCACCAATGCACCGCAGAACGAAAAAGATGAACTGTTGGCTTCCATGAAGGCCAATCAATTGGCGAGCGAACTGGCCTATTCGACTTACCGCAAGACGCCCCTCGCCGATGACGAACGTCTGGCTGGCGACAAAATGGACAAGGATTGGCCGGTTTACCAGGAATTTGTGCAGAAGTTTGTGGCACTCATGAAAGCCGGTGATGTTGAGGGTGGCAACGCTTTGCTGCGTGGTGATCTGCAGAAAAGTTATCGGATTGTCATGGATGAACTGACGCTCATGGTTGAATCCAACAATCGTCAGATCGGCGAAGGTGCAGCGGACGCCGACGCCATGGAGTCCTCAGCCACGACGGCGCTTTACACCGGCATAACCCTGGCGTTCATTGCCGCCTTTGCTCTAGGGTTATTCATCAGTCGCCTGATCAGTCGCCCCATCGCAACAGCGGTGACCAGTGCTCAGCGCATTGCCAATGGAGACTTGACCCAGAATATTGTCAGCACCGGGCGCGATGAGGGAGGCCAGTTGCTCAGCGCGTTGAGCGATATGCAAATCAGTCTGAAAGGCACCATTCAGCAAATCTCCAGCGCCTCTGACCAATTGGCCTCCGCAGCCGAAGAATTGACCGCGGTCACCGATAATGGCAGCCGTGGCCTGGTACGCCAGAACGACGAAATCCAGCAAGCAGCCACCGCTGTTACCGAGATGACGTCAGCAGTCGAGGAAGTCGCACGTAACGCGATTTCCACATCAGAAGCGTCTAAATCAACCAGCCTGCAAGCCACCAACGGTCGCGACAAAGCCCGAAGTGCAGTGACCGCCATCAATAACGCCACCACTGAAATCGCGTCCTCCACCACCATGGTCGAAGACCTGGCCGTACAAGTCCGTGATATTGGCAAGGTACTGGATGTGATTCGCGGGATCGCCGAGCAGACCAACCTGCTGGCCCTCAACGCGGCCATCGAAGCCGCTCGCGCAGGCGAGCAAGGTCGTGGTTTTGCCGTGGTAGCAGACGAAGTTCGCGCCCTGGCGGCGCGCACCCAGGCTTCGACCGGGGAAATCGAGGGCATGATCAATTCGGTACAAACCAGCGCTGACCAGGCCGTTCGCGCCATGGGTAAAAGCCAGTCTCTGGTAACCGATACCCAAAGCCTGGCTCAGGCTACCGGTGAAGCACTGGAGCAGATCGCTGAAGGCATCTCGCAAATCAACGAGCGCAACATGGTCATCGCCAGCGCGTCAGAAGAGCAAGCCAACGTGGCACGTGAAGTGGACCGCAACCTGGTCAATATCCAGGACCTGTCGACCCAGACCGCTGCTGGCGCGCACCAGACCAACGCTTCTACTCAAGAGCTGTCGAATCTGGCGCTGTCGTTCAATAATCTGGTCAGCCGCTTCCGTTTGTAAGCAGCACATCGGGCAGCGCGGCTCGAGCGAGCCGCGCTGCTGAACCGCTACGCGTTTAGACGATGGATTTGCACTCCACCCGCAGCAGGTTTTCAGCCTGTTGCTGGCAGCCGAAACGCACCGGCAGAAAGCGCTCAATGACAGAAATGTTGCTCTGCAAATGCTCCGTCATTGAGGGCGTGGTGAAGCTTCCAGCACCCGCGATTGCCATGGGCAGCAGTAATTGATCCGCCAAATGCTCGCCAACGGCCGCAGGGCTGCCCAGCCAGTGCCGGGCCTGCTCTACCGCACCTTGCGCCACCACCTCGGCACGCAGTCTTGACTGACCAAAAGCACTGAACAGCTCAGTGACCTGTTCGCAGGCGAACTCCAGCATCAGGACGTTACCCGGGCCACGCTCATCAGCCAGCACGACACAGTGCCGGGCTTCAGAGGCGATATCCAGACTCGTCCCGGCGTGCAGCAGTTCACGTTCTGCAACCTGCCTGGCCAGCCCGGCAATCAATGCGATAGCCCGCGATTCAAGCAACCTGCCTCGATCCGCCAGATGCAACGGCTTCAGCATCGAGGGCTTGATATGCACTTCCAGCTCACCGCCACCGGCCGGTACAAACCCATGACGCAACAGGTTCAGCTCCACGTCAGCGCCCATACGCCGCAATAGTGGCAACCACGCTCGCTCGATGAAGTCCGACGGCGGCGCCAACAGGTTATGAGTGCCACCGGAGATCGTCACCCTGCTCGGCTCCGAAGCTTGCAACAGCGCAGGCAGCAAGGTCTGCAGCACCAATGTGCAACTTCCGGCCGTACCAATGGCGAAGCGGTAATCGCCACCACGGACAATGCCTGGCTCGAAACGCAGACGCTGGGAACCCAACTCCGCACCCGAGACGCTGGCCCCACAGACCTGCGCAGCGGCAAGCACAGCGGTCAGGTGTTGGCGCAGCAATCCCGGACGGCTGCGCCGGGCCCTGATGTTTTCGATCTGCAACGTCCGACCGGTCAACATCGACAAGCTCAAGGCACTGCGCAACACCTGACCGCCGCCAATGGATCCATCCAGTTCAATCATGTCCTGCTTCATCTGTTTCACCCTTCTGCGTGTGTTTCACCCTTCTGAATAGTGCCGAACCATTTGCCGCAGGTATTCGTCCAGTAATCCATTGTCTTCAACCGTACGCTTCAGCACGGGCACCGGACGCCCAAGCTCTGCCGTGATGAAGGCATGCAACGCGACTCGCCGCGGGCCATAAGCGGCCTCATCGGCATTGCGCTTGAGAACCAGCAGCTCGGCAACTTCATCAAGCAGCGCTTGATCGTCAACCGTGGTCAACAAGTCAGCGAACGTCATGGGCGGCCTTCCCCTGCCTTGGTCGATCCAGCGCACCGCCAGCAACGGACGAAGCACGTAGAAGTACTTCTTGAGCCGCACCTCGTCACCTTGCAGATAACCGCGAAAATTCTTCTTCGCCATCGACAGGTAATGATTGCGTGCTGCTGGCGGACTGTAGAACGCCTCCGCCAGCTCGCGCAGACGCCGGGTCGCATCAGCTTCGCTGCGATAAACCAGCGGCGAGTCGAGCCATTCCAGCAACGTCGGATTGGACTTGCGCAGCAGGCCAAGGGTCTTGCGTAATTCCCAGCCACTGGTGTCCAGTTCGTCATCCAGCGGACGCTCGATCACATCCCGAGGCGCGTCGACCTGAACGAACCATTCCGGGCGCTCGACGTACACAAAACGCACATCGTAATCGCTGTCAGTGGACGCAAAACCCCAGGCGCGACTGCCTGATTCACAGGCATACAGCACTGTGACGTTATGCTCGCGCTCTATGCGCTTCAGCTCATCCAGCACCCGTTCGCGCATGGCGCTACTGAGGGGATGAGCGACTGCATCTTCCATTCCCATAATCCTGTCCTTCATGTTTCATATTTAACGCAGGCGACGTACCGTGCCTGACTTCAAATCACCTGAATCTTCCATAGCCTGTAAACGCTGCAATAGCGCCTCGCGCTGCGCTTTCGGCGTAACCGGATCCACCAGCGTGTACTGAGCGTCACACCAGAGGACGATATGATTTAGCCAGGCATCAGCATCCACCGTGGCCTGATCGTAACGTCGCAGCAGATACTGCAACTGAAGCCACACGGGCTTCAGGCCCAATAACGCCCCACGACGCTGATCACTCAGGACATGCCAGTCGCTGTCCAGGCGCTGATCGAGTTGCGCATCGAAACGCGACCAGGTCTGGTGACTCAACAGCTGCACCGCGCCGCGGAACACCTTGTCTGACTGATCGTCCAGCGCCGCAAGTTGCCGCTCCAGCCCCGCTTCCCCCAACAATTGCAGCGCCTGCACACGAACAACGGCGACAGGCGACTCCAATGCAGCCTGCAGCACCGAAGCAGGCAGCGGCTCATCCAGCTCTTTCGCCAGCCCGAGCAACCCCAGCCATTCGCGCTTGCTGGACGGAACGTCCTTGTCCAGTCGCGACCGCAATACTTCCCGGCTGTCCACGGCGTAACGCGGCGCAGCCCATCGAGCCAGACAGCGAACGGCCGAGGAGCCATCAAGCAGGCCAGCCTGCAAATGCTCACGCGGATCCTCCAGCATGCTCAACAAGCCTCGCAGCGCTTGCACGCGCAGACTGGCCGCCGATGATTGCAGTGCTCGCTCAAGCAACGGCACAGCGTCTGTGATCGGCAAGTCACCGCAGGCAGTGACCGCCTTTTGCCTGACCGTGACGTCCTCGTGCATCAAAGCGGCAGCCAGAAACGGCGGCCGATCCACACAATGCTCAAGCATCAGGTCGAAGACAAACCGCGCCGCCTTGCCGCGGCATGAAGCAAACGCTTGCCCGACCTGCACACGCAATTGCGGCAGTGATAACAGGCTGCGGGCCTTGAGCAAGGTGTCGCGATGATCAACGCGCTGCTTGTCTCCCAAGGCCAACAGCGGCGTCAGGGCTTGCAGCAACAGGTCAACACGCTCGACAACCAGAAACTGCTCAAGCGCCTTTTGTGCCTGTTGCCGGACCTGCGGCACCCAATCATTCAAGCGTTCCAGGATCGCGAGCAGCGCCTCAGTGGAGGCCTGCCCGGCAAGCCTTTGCACAGCTGCCTCCCGGACAAAACCATTACCGAACCGGCTCAGCGCCACCAGGGCTCTGGCCGCATCATGAGTTTCCTGGATTTCCCGAACATACCTGGCCTCAAGGTCAGTTAGCTGGTAATGCCAGTCTCGCAGGTGTTCGAACGTCATCACCTCATTCATCGCCCTATCCTTTAACGCATACGACCTGTCGCAAGGTATGCAGCACTTCCACCAGCTCACGCTGGGCGTGCATGACCTTATCGATGTCTTTGTAGGCCATTGGAATTTCGTCGATCACTGCGGCGTCCTTTCGGCACTCAACGTGAGCCGTGGCGCGAATCTGGTCTTCCACAGTGAACGTGTTCTTGGCTCTGGTCCGGCTCATGGTGCGCCCGGCACCGTGGCTGCAAGAGCAGAAGGCCTCTTCATTGCCCAAACCGCGGACGATGAAGCTCTTGGCCCCCATGGAGCCGGGGATAATCCCCAGTTCGCCCTTCTTCGCCGACACCGCACCTTTGCGGGTGATCAGCACCTCTTCACCAAAATGCTGCTCTTTTTGCACGTAGTTGTGATGGCAGTTGACGGCTTCCAGCGCCACTTGAAACGGCTTGCTGATCACCTGACGTGTGGCCTGAATCACTGCCTGCATCATCAGTTCTCTGTTCTGCCGGGCAAAATCCTGCGCCCATCCCACAGCTTCCACATAGTCATCGAAGTGCTGACTGCCCTCTTCGAAATAAGCCAGATCACGATGCGGCAGATCCGCAATGTGTTGCCGCATGTCTGCCTGTGCCATCTGAATGAACAGGTTACCGATGGCGTTCCCCACCCCGCGGGAGCCGCTGTGCAACATGAACCAGACACGGTTGGCCTCGTCCAGGCAGACCTCGATGAAGTGGTTGCCGGTGCCCAGCGTTCCCAGATGCTGGCGGTTGTTGGTGTTAGCCAGCGAAGGATATTTATCGGTAATCAACTTGAAGCGCGGATACAGCGCGCCCCATACGTTATCCGCCTGTTGCGGGATCTCGTCCCAGGCGCCTTTGTCCCGACGGGAACGAGTCGATGTCCGGCCATGAGGCACCGCTTTTTCGATGGCGCTGCGCAGCCCGGCCAGGTTGTCCGGAAGGTCCGCCGCCGTGAGCGAGGTTCGCGCGGCAATCATGCCGCAGCCGATATCCACACCGACAGCCGCCGGAATGATCGCGCCCACCGTCGGAATCACACTGCCAATCGTGGAGCCCTTGCCCAGATGAACGTCCGGCATGACAGCCATGTGTTTGAAAATGAACGGCATACGCGCCGTGTTCATCAATTGCTCTTTGGCTTCGTTCTCTACCGGCACGCCCTCGGTCCACATTTTGATGGGTTTACCGTTGATGACTTCCAGCAGTTGGTAGGTGTTCGTTTCCATGATCTCTACTTCTATTCAATGGCCGCTATTCATAAAGATGGGCCTGGATTGCATTCCGGCGGTTGGCGTTCAGCGCTACAACTGCCCCTTGCTATGAACAGGTAATTGCAGCGGGCATGCCAACATCTAGAAGAAGGCATGCAATCTTTTATAACTAATTGTTTTTAATAGAAATATATTTTTAAACGGGCAAATGTGCAAAAACCGCAAGACAGTTCAGGCCCGATTTATCTATCCTTCTGTATCGCTTCTTATCTTTTGAGATAGACATGCCTGTGACACATACTGTAGCCATCGGCTTCATCGGCTCAAAACTCGACCGCGTCGGCAAGGGTGCCAACCGCTGGAATCACTGGCGTCCCAGCGTTGGCCTGTGCCAGCAAGAAGATATGCAGATTCACCGACTGGAGCTGATTCACGGTGTGACCGCCCGGGACGTCAGTCTGGCGCAGCGGGTGGCCGAGGATATCCGGCAAATATCCCCGCAGACTGAAGTTCGCCTTCACCCCATGACGCTTCGCAACGCCTGGGACTTCGAGGAGGTATATGGCGCGCTGCATGACTTCACCACCGCCTACGATTTCGACACTGACAATGAGCAATACCTGGTGCACATCACCACCGGGACTCACGTCGCACAGATATGCTGGTTCCTGCTCACCGAAGCCCGTTACCTGCCCGCCCGACTGATTCAGACTTCCCCGTCTCGGCGAGACAATGATGAAGCGCGAGCCACCGGCACCCATTCGCTGATCGATCTGGACCTCTCGCGTTACGACCGTATTGCGTCACGCTTCACCCATAAAAGACTGGAGGGCCTCGCGTTTCTCAAGTCAGGCATTGCTACGCGCAATGCTGCGTTCAACCGCTCCATTGAGCAGATCGAACAGGTCGCCGTGCGCTCCAAGGCACCGATGCTGCTGATTGGTCCGACCGGCGCAGGCAAATCGTTTCTGGCAAGACGCATCTACGAACTCAAGCGCAGCCGACACCAGATCGAAGGACGCTTCGTCGAAGTGAACTGCGCCACCCTGCGCGGTGATGGCGCCATGTCGACCTTGTTCGGGCATATAAAAGGCGCGTTTACCGGCGCTCTGGCTGCTCGCGAAGGCCTGTTGCGGGCAGCCGAAGGCGGCATGTTGTTTCTGGACGAAATCGGTGAACTGGGCGCAGATGAACAAGCGATGCTGCTCAAGGCCATTGAGGAGAAACGTTTCCTGCCCATGGGCTCGGACAAGGAAGTGGCCAGCGACTTCATGATTATTGCCGGCACTCACCGCGACCTGCGCGACCGGGTGGCGCAGGGGCTATTCCGCGAAGACCTGTACGCGCGGATCAACCTCTGGACGTTCAACCTGCCAGGCCTGGCCAAGCGACGGGAAGACATCGAGCCGAACATCGACTTCGAGCTGGAACGCCACGCCCGCGAACATGGGCGCTTGATACGCTTCAACCGCGAAGCCCGGCAGCGCTATATGGCGTTCGCCAATCATGAGGACTCGATATGGTCTGGCAACTTTCGCGAGCTGTCAGCCTCGATCACGCGCATGGCGACGCTGGCTGACAGCGGACGCATCGATGAAACTCAGGTCGAAGAGGAACTGCAGCGCTTGCGCTACGCATGGGCGCTGAACGACGATCAGAACGACGGACAGGATGAGCCATCGCCGATACTGGACGAAGGTATCGAACTGGATCTGTTTGACCGTTTGCAGCTGGAGGCGGTGCTCAAGGTGTGCCGCAATGCTCGAAGCCTGTCGGATGCCGGACGCAAACTGTTTGACGTCTCGCGTCTGAACAAGGCGAACCCCAATGACGCAGATCGTCTGCGCAAGTATCTGGCGCGTTTTGGCATTGAGTGGAAGCAAATCAATGGACAGGATTAAACTCACCGCACTGACCTACGTCATCCAGGACTTTCAATGAAGTACAAGCTGAACGATTACAACGGTGTGATCATCGATCCGACGTCTTTCTCTTTTGAAAAAGCCGATCTTGAAATCGCCATCAAAGGCTTTCTGCTGTACATGGAAACCGAAAAGAAGGGTCTTGCGTGGATCACTTTGCCCATCGCCCGATGCGCGAGTGTCGAGCAGTTCGTGGCGCACGGTTTTATCTTTCACAGCTGCCTGCCCGAAAGCCTCACGCTGGTTCGCAAGCCCCAGGAATCAACTTACGTGCCGTTCATGCCGACACACATCGTGGGTGCCGGGGCCATCGTGATCAATCAGCACAACGAGATTCTGGTGGTCAGGGATCAAGGCGCTACCAGCTTCAATTTGCCCGGCGGGCACGTGGATCCTGGAGAGCGCATTCAGGACTCTATCGTCCGCGAGGTTCTGGAAGAGACCGGCGTCGAGGTCAGCTTCGATGCGATCCTCGGCTTCACGACCCGGCATCCCTACGAGTTCGGCAAATCCAATATTCACTTCATCTGCCGCCTCAAACCGCTGACCGAAGCCATTAATGTCATCGACACCGATGAAATTGCCGAAGCCAAGTGGGTCTCGGTTGAAAGCTATCTGGCAGACGAAAAGAACGGCCTGACCAATCGCGAGATCGTCAGCCAGATCGCTGACAGCAAAGGGCTGACAATCGCTGACTTTCAGAGCAACAGCGGTCGATTCAAAAAGCAGGAAATCTTCATGGCGGTAGAGGCGAAGCTGTAAATTGCCGAGCTATCACTGGGCGAGGCCAAGAGCTGCTCTCACATGGCTTACCATTTCTGCTTCGACCAGAGCCTCGTCCGCACTTTCATGAAAAACTGCACAGGTCGCAGTGCTCCGACCGTGAGTGCAGCGATACACCGCCACAACGCTACCCGGCCCTACGCCGTTGTGGCCGCTCAATGTCAGGCCTCCCGCTACGCCGCCACGCATCAAGCCCAGGCCGTAACCCGGAGTCAGCCACGGACGGCCTGGCAACGGACCACCCAGCACAAGCGCTGCCTGCATGTCTTCCAGTAGCCCGTGCGGCAGCAGGTTGCCCGACAGCAAGCGATCCAGAAGCAGCGCCGCGTCTGCCAATGGCCCGATCAATAAACGGTGATAAACCCAGCCGGGGTCGTAGCCAGGGGCGATGCCCTGACACGCAACCTGCATGTCTTCCCCGGCGTTTGCCAAACGCGCCCGCGTAATCCCCAATGGAGACAGCACGCGCTGAACGAGTGCCTCTTCAAGTGAAAGCCCCGTCAATCGCTCGATCAACCGGGTTACAAACAGATAGCCAACATTCGAATAGCGCCAGCCTTCGCCGGGCGTGTAGCGCAATCGGGTGGCGTCCAGGCGCAGCAGCATTTCATCCGCAGGCCAGGGACGCGCACCGCTGGCCACCGCAGTATGGTATTCCGGCAATTCGCTGTAGTCTGCGAGACCCGCTTGATGACGCAATAATTGCCGCAGGGTAAAAGGGCCCTCAGCAACCTGATCGTCAAGCCCCACAAGACCATCACGAACCAGCGTCAGCGCTGTTGCGGCCAGGACGGTCTTGGTGAAGCTCCACCACGGGATGACTGTCTCAAGCGCTTCGGGCGGTTCGGTCACGGCCGGGGAACCGTTGGTTATGAGCGAGAACGACATGGGCAATAGCTCTGGGACTTTTGCGCAAGGATAAGCTGCAGCTCCAATGCACGCTAGACGGTCAGGGACATGGAACCGGATGGCTTACATGAAGATCCACAGCGAGATAGCCGCCACGGTGTCAGTCGCAACGCAATTGCGTTTACTATCCCCTCATTCCCTCAGGAGCAAATCCCATGGCAACGGCCTCTGCAAATATTCGTGTACCCGTATCAGCCGATAAAGTATGGCAATTGGTGGGTGGTTTCCTGTCCCTGCCGGACTGGCTGCCGTTCATTGCCAGCAGCGAAGCCTCTGAAGGCGGACGTGTCCGGACGCTGACCACAGCCGACGGCGCAGTCATTGTCGAGAAGCTGCAGACTTTCGACGAAGCCAACCGTACCTACAGCTATTCGATCGTGAAAGGCCCGTTCCCGGTGACCAACTATCTCGCCACCGTCGTGGTCGCAGCAGCAGGCGATCACGAGGCATTGATTACCTGGTCAGGCAGCTTTACCCCTGACGGTATCTCCGACGCAGAGGCTGAAGCACTGTTTCTTGAGGTCTATCAAGGCGGGCTGGACGCTCTTAAAGCCAATTTCTGACCCTCGAAGACCTGCGGTACTGAACTGACAGCGCTCTTGAGCCTCAATATTGCTTCGATAAATGGCATTTCGCAGCACAGCGCAAAATCGCGCATCATGGGCGCGGTCAGTTCAAGGAGACATTAATGCGCGTTACTTTATCTTTTTTGCGTTTTGCCACCTTGTCACTGGGATTGGTATTTACCGCCACCGCGGTGGCATCGGAAGAGTCTCAACTGGTCGATTCCATCAACAATTTCCGCAACCAGTCACAGCGTTGCGGCGATCAGGTTTCACAAGAGTTGCCTCCACTCAACGTAGACACCCGGCTGGTACTTTCAGCTACCAGCCCGGTAGATTTACAGGAAGCCATGGCCCGCGCCACTTATCCGATGGTCAATGTGCAGGCGATCAGCCTGTCTGGCCCTCGGGATGCACAGTCGGCCATGAACACCATCCAGGAAAGCTTCTGCCGCGTCGTGCTCGACCCACAGTTTGTCGATATCGGTGTGAGCCGCGAAGGACGCGACTGGCGCATCGTGCTGGCCCGGCCCTTACTGACCGCGCGTCTCGGAGACTGGCAGGCTGAAGGTCAAAAGCTGTTGGCGCTGATCAACACTGCGCGAGCACAATCTCGCCAATGCGGCGCTCAGGCCGTGGCTGCTGCCAAGCCGCTGACCTGGAACCCGGCACTGGCCTCGGCGGCGGAAAATCATAGCCGGGGCATGGCCAACAACAATTTCTTCGACCACATGGACCGCGACGGTCGCATGCCAGGTGATCGGGCAGAACTGGCGGGTTATTCAGGTCGGCAGATTGGTGAGAACATCGCCGCCGGACAAGGCAGTGTCGCCAAGGTCGTCGAGGGCTGGCTGGCGAGCCCCGGTCACTGCGCCAACCTGATGAATCCGGCGTTCAGCGAACTGGGCGCGGCCTACGCGGTGGATCCCAAAAGCGATGCGGGGATTTACTGGACGGGCGTGTTTGGTGCGCAGTGATGGTTTATGACTCAGCTCAAGCCCCTGTAAGAGATCGCCGAGGTTACGAGGTCAGCGATGGCGGCGTGTCAGAAATACCGCTATCGCGGCCTCGCGTTGCTCGTGCGCTCCTACAGGATCGCTGTGGTTTTCAGTGACAGTGATAATCGCCAGTCTTGTGGTTGCGATGGCAACCCTTGGAGTCGGTGCCGCCGCTATGGGCCAGGGCGGTGACTGAAGCCATGGACAGGAATGCGACGATTACGACGGCAAGCAACTTCATAGACGGCTCTCTGCGCTGGTCAGCGCGAATGGAATGATCAGGCGCACAGTATGGCGCATTGATATCACCCAGGATAGCGCGTCGTTAATTCACGTCCAGCCCAGGGTCGCGGCCGTCAGCAGCAAATACCGCATGCCTTTGGCAAACGAGACGATCAGCAGAAAACTCCACAGCGGTTCGCGCATCACGCCAGCCACCATCGTCAGCGGATCGCCAATGATGGGTACCCAGCTCAATAGCAACGACCAACGTCCGTAACGCAGATAGAACCGCTGGGCTTTCTCCAGTTTGGCTTCGCTGACAGGGAACCAGCGTTTATGGCGAAAACGCTCCACCGAACGACCCAGTATCCAGTTCAGCAATGAGCCGAGCACGTTGCCCAGCGTCGCAACCAGCAGCAATGTTGCGACGGTGTAATGCCCGGACAGCAGCATGCCCACCAGCACCGCTTCGGATTGCATCGGCAATAGTGTCGCCGCACCGAAGGCAGCGAGGAACAACCCGGCATAGCTGGAAATCTCGAACACTCAGCCCCACCCCATCAACGGATCGTCAAACGGCCTTGATCAAGTCCTTGATCCGGGAAGCCAGCGCTTCCAGCGCGAAGGGTTTGGTCAGCACTTCGGTCAGTGGCTCAAGGTGGCATTTATCGAGCACAGCGGTTTCTGCATAACCGGTGATGAACAAGACCGGCAGACCCGGTCGACATTGCCGGCCTGCATCGGCCATCTGCCGTCCGTTGATCCCGCCGGGCAACCCGACATCCGTTACCAGCAGATCGATTCGCACGTCCGATTGCAGAATACGCAAACCCGCCTGGCTGTCGGCGGCCTCAATGGCCACGTAGCCGAGACTGCTCAGTACCTCGGTGACCAACATCCGCACCGATGACTCGTCATCCACAACCAGAACCGCCTCACCCTGCCCCGTCAGAGTTGCACGACTGACCGGCACCGCAAGTTCCGGAAGCTCCAGCTCACGCTCGTGACGTGGCAACTGCAGGCAAACCGTCGTGCCTAGATCAACCTCCGAACGAATCCTGATCTGGCCGCCCGACTGCCGGGCAAAGCCATAGATCATCGAAAGTCCAAGGCCTGTGCCCTCGCCGACCGGTTTGGTGGTGAAGAATGGCTCGAAGGCTTTGGCCGCGACTTCGGCACTCATGCCGCAGCCGCTGTCAGTGACGCGGATACTCAGGTAATCCCCCGGCAGCACTTCAGGGTCGAGATCGTGACTGTCGTCCAGGCACTCATTGCGTGTCTCGATCAGAATGCTGCCGCCGTGGGGCATGGCGTCACGCGCATTGATACACAGGTTGAGCAGCGAGTTTTCCAGCTGTGCCGGATCGATCAATGCAGCCCACAAATCTGCGTCGGCCCGAACCTGAATATCAACCGAAGGCCCGACAGTACGCCGGATCAGCTCCTCCATGTCCATGATCAAGGCATTGACGTTGGTGGGAATAGGCGCGAGTGTCTGGCGGCGCGAGAACGCCAGCAGCCGGTGAGTCAGCGCTGCCGCTCGTTGCACCGCGCCTTGAGCGACCACCAGATAACGATCAACATCCGCCACCCGGCCCTGACCCAAACGCATCTGCATCAATTCCAGACTGCCGGAAATACCCGCCAGCAAATTATTGAAGTCGTGGGCAATACCGCCGGTAAGCTGCCCGACCGCTTCCATCTTCTGCGACTGACGCAGCGCTTCCTCAACCACTTCACGCTCGCTGATGGCTTCACGAATGCGCTGTTCCAGCGTCTGGTTGAGCTCCTGCACCGCCGCTTCGGCCCGTTTCCTGGCCGTCACATCAATGGACGAGCCAATCAGACCGATGACTTCACCCGTTTCGCTGAACAACGGTGACTTGATCGACAGCCAGGTCGCTGCGGAGCCGTCAGCCAGGCTGACCTGTTCCTCCACCTGTTCAGACACCCCAGCGCTCATGATCCGCTCATCAGTGGCCATGATCACGCGTGCCTGATCCTTGTCCTCAAGGTATTCAAAGTCGGTCTTGCCGATATAAAACTCGGGAGGTTTGCCGATCAGCTCGGTGGTGCCACGGTTGGCAACCAGCATGCGCCCCTGGCGGTCCTTGGCGTAGACCACGCCTGGAACTGCTGCTGTGAAGGTGCGTAACAGCGTCGTGATCCGGTCGCGCTCGACTTCAGCCTCGCGGCGCAGCTCGATGTCCATGAGCACACCCAGAAAACGGGTCGGCTGGCGTTCCTCGTCGAACTCGACGCGGCCTTTAGCCTCAAGCCAGCGATAAGTACCATCGCGGTGCAATACACGGTACTCAGATCTGAAGACACCGCCGCGCAGCAAGGTCTGACCGATTTCGCTTTCGACGCGCGCCCTGTCATCCGGGTGGATAGAGGCCGTCACCCTCTCCAGAGGCAGGCCTTCCACGGCCTCCTGTGCAGTCAGGCCAAACGTTGCGGCATAACGCTCGTCACCGATGACATGGTTATCCTGCACATGCCAGACCCAGGTGCCGATGATCGCATCGGCATCCAGGGCGAGTTGCAGCCGCTCAACCGCATCTCTTGCCGGAAACTCAAGCGATTCGCTGTTATCTGGCCATTCATCCTTAAAATCGCTGCTCATGCCCTACCATTGTTTATCGTGATGCCAAAGCCTGGCGGCCGATTGCGGTGAATGGTGCCGGTGCGGGCGAGGTATTACAAGCCGCTGCGATGATCAGGCCAGCGCAATAAGTAGCAGCGGCGAGTAGACCGGAAGTATTGACTTGCTTGTACAAATGTCAGATGCACGAGAGCCCGTAATGCACTTGTATGCGCATCGGCTTGGGTGGTGGGTTCTTGAGAGCGGCTGATTCGGAGCTTGCAATGACAGAGCGAACAGCGGGACTTCAGGACCGGATTGCAGCCAAAGGCAGCCCTCATCAACCATAAAATAACTGCATGAATTTAAATCTTGTTCTGTAGGACATTCCCCGTCGTCCAGACTCCGCGCTGTCGCGCAGCAAACACGGATCTGTTGGGGTATCAGGTAGTTATTTTATGTTTGATGAGCGCGCTTGCCCGCGATGCGGTGCGTCAGCGGAAAATGCGCAGCCTGACCAGATCCCATCGCGGGCTAGCGCGCTCCCGAAAGTCCCCGTTTGCTGCGCGACAGCGCGGAGTCTGGACGACGGGATGCCCCTACAGAAAATGGATTTCGATCAATCCACCTGCCCAAACACCTGACTCGGCCGCCGCAACGTCGGGTCGAATGGGTTGATCCTCGCGCTGATCACTGCGGCTTCTCGCTTGAGCAACTCCACCACCGTCAATAACCGATCCGGCCCGAGGCGGTCGCTGATGGTGGCGACGCTAAGGGCGGCGACCGAGCGGCCTTCGCGGTCGAAGATGGGGACTGCGAGACCGGCCATGCCAGGCAGCGCGCCGGTATTGCGGGCGGCGTAGCCGAGGCGGCGGACATTCTCGACTTCAGAGCGCAGGAACACTTCGTCGTACAGGTGGAAATCCTTCAGACGTGGCAGGTTGTAGCGGATGACCGTGTCGCGCTCTTCTTCCGGCAGGTAAGCGAGAATTGCCAGGCTGCCCTGTCCCACGCCCAAAGCAACACGGCCACCGATGTCGCCGGTGAAGGTGCGAATCGGGTATGGGCCTTCACTGCGATCCAGACAGACTGCATCGAAGCCACTGCGCGCCAGCAGGAACAATGAATCCCCCAACGACGCCGACAGGCGCAACATGCTGGGACGCACCACGTCGCGCAGGTTGCTGGTCTTGCCTGCTTTGGCAGCCAAGGCGAAGAACTCGATGCTCAGGCGATAGCGTTTACTGCGCTGGTCCTGTTCGACCATGCCTTCATCCATCAGGCTGCGCAGCAGGCGGTGTGTGGTGGGTTGCGACAGGCCGACCTGCTGGGCAAGTTGGGTAACGCGCTCACCCTCTTCGGAGCAATCACCCAGGCAGCGCAGCACTGCGAACAACCGCGAGACCGCACCAACGCCGGCGTCCTTTGAATTTTCATTCCGCTCAGTGGAATTCATATGATCACTTATCAATAACTAATTCATTGAACGAAAGAACTGAAAGAAATATACCATCCAGTGAAATTCACCCTTTCGCCCATCCTAGTCTTCGTCTTAATCTCAGTCCACAGGGCGATTTGAACAAAACCTGGTAGCCGACCCAGATCGAGCACCAACGTCCACAGCAACTGCAAAGCTTTCATTTCGCATCTGCCCATAACAAAAACGCACCGCAACGCTGTGCGTGATGAAAAGGTGGAACGCAGCTATGGCTTTTTTGCAGCTTGAAGGTCTCTCCAAACGCTACGGCAGCATCGACGCCGTGGTCGCCACGAATCTGGCGGTGGAGAAAGGCGAATTCGTTTCTCTGCTGGGCCCGTCGGGCTGCGGCAAGACCACTACCCTGCAAATGATCGCCGGCTTCGTTGACGTCAGCGACGGTCGCATCATTCTTGATGGCCGTGACATCACTCACGCCAAACCCAGCAGCCGCGGCCTGGGGGTGGTGTTTCAGAGTTACGCCCTCTTCCCCCACATGAGCGTTGCCGACAACGTCGCCTTTGGCCTGCGGATGCGCAAAGTGCCCGCCGCAGATATTCAGCGCCGCGTGGCAACCGTGCTGGAACTGGTCCGCCTGAGCCAGCACGCCCAGCGCTACCCGCGCGAGCTGTCTGGCGGTCAGCGGCAACGGGTTGCATTGGCGCGAGCGCTGGTGATTGAGCCGCCGGTACTGCTGCTCGACGAACCGCTGTCCAACCTCGACGCCAATTTGCGCGAAGAGATGCAGTTCGAGATTCGCCGCATTCAGCGCGAAGTGGGTATTACCACGCTGATGGTGACTCACGATCAGGCTGAAGCACTGTCCATCAGCGACCGCGTAGTGGTCATGCAGGCCGGGCGCATCACCCAGATCGACGAACCGTACAAACTGTATGAACACCCACGCACCCGGTTCATCTCCGGCTTCGTTGGCAAGGCCAATATGCTGCCCGGTGATCTGGACAGCGAAGGCGCAGCGGAGGTACGCCAAGTCCCTGGCGACGGCACGCTGACCCTGAGCCTGCGCCCGGAAAAGATTGATCTGGTGGCCGCTGGCACAGGGCGCCTGCAAGGCAAGGTCATCACCCGCTACTTCCTCGGCAGCCAATGGCTGTACCGCATTGAAACCGCCATCGGCGAGTTGACCGTGGTCCGTCGCAACGACGGCGAAGCGCCCATGGAAGAAGGCACCGCAGTGGGCATGGACTGGCCAGCCGGTTTGCTGCGCGTACTGGATGCCGACGAGGTGCACCCATGAGCCTGCTGAGCGATATGCGCCGCGGCGGCCGCGGCTACTTACTGTCGGCACCGGCACTGGTGATGTTTACCTGCCTGCTGCTGGTCCCGCTGGCACTGACCCTGATCTTGTCGTTCAACGTCTTCGACTATGAGGTCGGGGTCAAAAGCGACTCTTACACCCTGGCCAACTATGGCGAGGTGCTGACCGATTCGTACTTCTACGAAATCTTCCTGCGCACCTTCTGGATCAGTGCGCTGGTCACCTTGCTCTGCGTGGTGATCGGCGTGCCCGAGGCCTATATCCTGAGTCGCATGGGCACGCCCTGGCGTTCGATTTTTCTGATTCTGATTCTCACGCCGCTGCTGATTTCCGTGGTGGTGCGCGCCTTTGGCTGGAGCCTGCTGCTGGGTGCCGACGGCCTGATCAATCAGGGCATACAAGCGCTGGGCGGCCAACCGATCAAGATGCTCTACACCCCGTTCGCCGTAATCATTGCGCTGGTCCATGTGATGCTGCCGTTCATGATCATTCCGATCTGGACCTCCTTGCAGAAGCTTGACCCGGCGGCTGAGCAGGCCGCCCTGTCCCTCGGCGCCAGTCAGGCCAAGGTGATGCGTCTGGTGGTGCTGCCTCAGGTCATGCCCGGCGTGCTGTCCGGCACGCTGATCGTCTTCGGCCTGTCGGCCAGCTCTTTTGCAATCCCCGGCCTGCTTGGCGGACGCCGTCTGAAGATGGTCGCCACAGTCGTCTACGACCAATACCTCTCGGAACTGAACTGGCCCATGGGCGCAACCATTGCGGTGGCGCTGCTGCTGGTCAACCTGCTGGTCATGCTGTCCTGGAACCGCATGGTCGAAGGCCGCTACAAGAAAACCCTGGGGGAATGAGCCATGTCTAAAAACGGTCCTTTGGCCCTGTCGTTTCATGCCCTGGTGGTGGTGTTCATGCTCGCGCCGCTGGTAGTGGTCTGCCTGGTGGCCTTTACGCCAGAGAACACCCTCAGCCTGCCGACCTCAGGCTTTTCCCTGCGCTGGTTCCGGGCGATCTTCGAGCGTGCCGACTTCATCGACTCGTTCTACAACAGCCTGATTCTGGCCTTTGTCGCCGCCACACTGGCGACGATTATTGCCGTACCGGCAGCGCTGGCCATCACCCGTCACCAATTTCCGGGGCGCAACTTCCTCAATGGATTGTTCCTCTCGCCGATCATCATTCCCCATCTCGTCCTTGGCGTGGCGATGCTGCGTTTGTTCGCGCTGATGGGCGTCAACGGCAGCTTCTTCTGGCTGACCCTGGCCCACGTGGTGATCATCACGCCGTATGTGCTGCGGCTGGTAATTGCAGCGGCCATCGGCATCGATCGCAGCGCCGAACAGGCCGCTGAATCACTGGGCGCCAGCCGCTTCACGCTGTTCCGCAAAATCACCTTGCCGATGATTCTGCCTGGCGTGGCCGGTGGCTGGCTGCTGGCGTTCATCAACAGCTTCGACGAAGTAACGCTGTCGATCTTCGTCACCTCACCTTCGACCCAGACCCTGCCGGTGCGCATGTACGTCTACGCCACAGAGTCCATCGACCCGATGATGGCAGCCGTTTCCGCGCTGGTTATCGCGCTGACCGCCGCCACCATGATCATCCTCGACCGGGTTTATGGCCTGGATCGGGTGCTGGTTGGCAAACATTAATCCGAGGCCGGGAGCACGAACCTCATGGCATTGCTCAAACGTTTGGTCGAACAAGACCGTCCGGCACTGGCCTTCACCCTCGACGGCCAGCCTGCCAGCGGGTTGCAGGGCGACACGTTGCTCACGGCGGTACTGACCAGCAGCGAACACTTGCGCGGCAGCGATTTCAGCGCCGAACCCCGCGCCGGATTTTGCATGATGGGTGCCTGCCAGGATTGCTGGGTGCGCCTGGGCGATGGTCGCCGGGTACGTGCCTGTTCGACATTGCTCGAAGGTGGGCAAATCGTCAGCCGCGATCCGGGACGGCAGCTATGAATACGAATACCGCGCAATTGGTAGTGATCGTCGGCGCTGGTCCTGCGGGCATTCGCGCTGCGCAAACCTTGCATGCCCACGGAGTGAAAGCCTGTCTGCTGGACGAGGGCCTGCGGGGCGGCGGACAGATTTATCGCCGTCAGCCCGAGAACTTCCGTCGCGATCCAAAAGCGCTGTATGGCTTTGAAGCGGGCAAGGCTATCGCCGTGCATCAGACCCTCGACGAACTGGCATCGCATATCGACTATCGTCCGCAAACGCTGGTCTGGAATGCCGAAGATCGGCGACTCGACACCCTGCAGGAGAACCATGCCGGGAGCATTGATTACAGCCATCTGATCATCGCGACCGGCGCCACCGACCGCATCCTGCCGGTGCCTGGCTGGACTTTGCCGGGTGTCTACAGCCTGGGTGCGGCGCAGATTGCCCTGAAATACCAAGGCTGCGCCATCGGCGAAAGAGTGGTGTTTGCTGGCAGTGGTCCGCTGCTTTACCTGGTCGCGTATCAATATGCCAAAGCCGGTGCGAACGTGGTTGCAGTGCTCGACAGCGCGCCCTTTTCCGCCCAGTGCCGCGCCCTGCCCGCGCTGCTCGGCCAACCGCTGACGCTGGCTAAAGGTTTGTACTACCGCGCCTGGCTGACCGCTCATGGTATCGCCGTTCATCAAGGCGCGACCTTGCAACGTATCGACGGTCATAAACGCGTCAATACCGTGCAGTGGCAAGGCAGCAACCGTGTACAAACGCTGGATTGCGACGCCGTGGCGTTCGCCCACGCACTGCGCAGTGAGACGCAACTGGCTGACCTGCTCGGCTGCGATTTTCAGTGGAGCGCCCTTAATCGCGCCTGGCTGCCAGCGCGTGATGACGCAGGACGCAGCAGCATTGCAGGGGTTTATCTGGCGGGTGACGGCGCAGGAATCATGGGCGCGGATGCAGCGGAAATGGCCGGGGAACTGGCGGCGCTGGCCTTGCTTGCCGATACCGGGCAGAACATTGATAACGCTCGTAGCGAACAGCTGAAAAGCAGACTGGAGAGCATCCAGCGCTTTCGTCACGGACTGGAAACCGCTTTCCCCTTTCCCGTTGATTGGGCCGCGAAGGTTCCGGACGAAACCATTATCTGCCGCTGCGAGGAAGTCAGCGCCGGTGATATCCGTACCGTCGTCGACGAAGGCCATTGGGAAATCAATCGGGTCAAGGCCATGTGCCGGGTCGGCATGGGACGTTGCCAGGGCCGGATGTGCGGACTGGCAGCCACGGAAATCGTCGCCCACTGCAGCGGTCGTGACCTGCAAGGCATTGGTCGGCTGCGCGGCCAGGCACCGATCAAACCGTTGCCCTTTGGCGTGGAGGCGCAGTCATGAGCGCGGTGATTGAAAGCGATGCGCTGATCATTGGCGGTGGAATCGTCGGCGCCTCAGCCGCCCTGTTTCTGGCTATGAAAGGCAAGCGCGTGACCTTGCTTGAGCGCGACTTTTGCGGCTCTCATTCCAGCGGCGTCAACTACGGCGGCGTGCGCCGTCAGGGTCGGCCGTTGAGCCAACTACCCTTGTCGCAACGCGCCCACGACATCTGGAGCGGTTTGCGCGAGCTGATTGGCATTGATGGCGAATATCAGCGCTCCGGGCACCTGAAACTGGCCCGTAGCGAAACAGACATGAACGCCTTGCGCGCTTACGCCGAAGCCAGTCGCGGCTTCGGACTGGAGCTGCAACTGCTAGATCGCGAGCAATTACGGGCGCGGTTTGCCTGGGCAGGCGATGTCGCGGTGGGCGCTTCCCTGTGCGCCGACGATGGCCACGCCAACCCCAGACTGGTGTCCCCGGCTTTCGCCCAGGCAGCCAGGCGGGCTGGCGCGCAGATTTTCGAACAGGCCAAGGTGGTTGAAGTCGGTCACGACGGCCACGCATTTGTGGTCCACACGGCCAGCGGTCTTAATCTGCGCGCGCCTTGGTTGCTCAACTGCGCGGGAGCCTGGGCCAGCGATCTGGCTGCACAATTTGGCGAACCGGTGCCGATGGTGTCGGGGCATCCGGCCATGTTGGTCACTGAGCCGCTGCCGATGTTCATGGACGTCAGCACCGGCGTCGAGGGGGGTGGCATCTATGCCCGGCAAGTCGCCAGAGGCAATTGTGTACTGGGCGGTGGTCAAGGTTTTGCGCTGGACCCGGCCCGCGCCAGGCCGGGGCAAGCGGCTGTACTGGAAATTCTGCGCAACGCGGTCGAGCTTTACCCGCCGCTGGCCGGTGCTCAGGCGATTCGCACCTGGAGCGGCACCGAAGGCTACTTGCCGGATCGCGAGCCGGTGCTCGGCCCCAGCATTCTGCAACCAGGCCTGCTGCATGGCTTCGGCTTTGCAGGTTCTGGTTTCCAGATTGGACCCGCTGCAGGTGAGGCTCTCGCCGAATACGTATGCGCTGGCCAGTCAACGATTTCCCTGGACGCTTTTTCCGTCCGCCGTTTTCAACACACTGCCCAACCCTGTAAAACCGTTAGCCATTGATTTCATTACTTTGCACAGAGGAAGGTCGCTGCAATGAAGAACGTAAAACGTATCGCATTTACCGGCTTGTCGAGCCTGCCGTTGGCGGCATTGCTGGCCGCTTCCCCGGCCCACGCCGCAACGACCCTTTATCTGGGCATGAACGGCGGCACCATGGAACGCCTCTATGCCGATCAGGTGTTGCCTGCTTTCGAGAAAGCCAACAACGTCAAAGTGGTGATCGTACCGGGAACCTCGTCGGACATTCTCGCCAAGGTTCAGGCCAGTAAAGACAACCCGCAGATGCACGTGATGTTCCTTGATGACGGCATCATGTACCGGGCGATCTCCATGGGTCTGTGCGACAAGCTACAGCCGAGCCCTTCCCTGGCTGACCTGCCGGCCAAGGCGAAGATCAAGGATGAAGGTGCTGCCGTAAGCCTCGGCGTCACCGGGTTGGCTTACAACACGAAAATGTTCAAGGAGAACGGCTGGGCCGCGCCAACCTCATGGATGGATCTGGCGGACAAGAAGTTCAAGGAAAAAGTGGTATTTCAGTCCATGGCCTCCTCCACATTCGGCCTGCATGGTTTCCTGATGTTCAACCGCATTCAGGGCGGCAGCGAAACTGACGTGGAGCCGGGCTTCAAGGCGTGGCCGAAAACCGTGGGCCCGAACATCCTGGAATACATCGCCAGTTCGGCGAAGATTTCCGAGATGGTGCAAACCGGCGAAGCCGCGCTGTTCCCGCTCACACCCACGCAGGTGACTGCGCTGAAGATCAAGGGCGTACCTGTCGAGTACGCGCCTCCGAAGGAAGGTGGTGTGGTACTGAACGTCGCCGAGTGCGCCATCGCGAAAAACGACCAGCCAGAACTGGCGCAGAAGCTTGCGGCCTATCTGTTGACGCCAGAAGCTCAGGCACCCGCGTTGGAGTTTGGTGATCAGATCCCGTCAAACCCGAAAACCCCGACGACCGAGAAGACCAAAGCTCAGGTCGAGGCGATGAACAAGTATCTGGAAACGGCAGTGACCATTGATTGGGATCAGGTCAACCAGACGCGCCCAGAGTGGAATGCGCGCTGGAACAGGACAGTGGAGCGGTAGATAAACCTCGGTACCAGCCTTGGACTACCGATAACCGTGTCATCGTTCTTCGCGGGCAAGCCTCGCTCCAACAGCGTTAAGCGATTTCTGTTGGAGCGAGGCTTGCCCGTGAAGGGGGCTGAAAAAAGTCAGATACTTTGTGACTATAGAAGCCCCCCCCTTGATGCTCTGATACAAAATGTTTCAACTATCCCTAACCTGAACAGTCACAACCCTATCGCCCCGTATTGACGGGACTCAGTTGTGAGAAAACAGGCCGGATGAGTTTCATTCTTTGTATGACCGTACTTGGCGCGTTGCTGATGATGCTCGCGCTGACTTCTTCTTATTTGCGCTGGCTGCCCGTCACGACGTCGGCTGTGTGTCTGGCATTCGGCTTTGCCATTGGCCCTGCCGGGTTGGGCATGCTGGATCTGGACTTCCGCGACGCGGCGAGCTGGCTGGAACGTCTGACCGAAGCCGCCGTGCTGTTCTCGTTGTTCAGCACCGGGATCAAACTGCGTCTGCCGCTGAACAGCAAGGCCTGGCACTCCGCTTACTGGCTGTCTGGACCGGTGATGCTGGCGACCATTGCTGGCACCGCCCTGGCGGCCCACTACCTGTTCGGCCTGTCCTGGGGCGTTTCGATCTTGCTGGGCGCCATGCTCTCGCCCACCGATCCGGTTCTCGCTTCGCTGGTGCAGGTCAATAATGCTCAGGATTCCGACCGGCTGCGCTTTGGCTTGTCAGGTGAGGCGGGGCTGAACGACGGCACGGCCTTTCCATTCGTGATCTTCGCCCTGATGTTTCTGACTCACGCCAGCGGTGACACTGACTGGATCCAGCACTGGGCCATAAAAAACCTGCTGTGGGGTGTGCCTATTGGACTGTTGGTCGGCTACGGCCTGGGCCGTGGGATCGGGCATTTGATGATTTATCTGCGCATCAAAAACGCTGACAGTGACACCTCGCCTAACGACTTTCTGGCCCTGGCTCTCATCGCCATCGCTTACGTAGTCGCCGACGGTCTGGGCGCGTTTGGCTTTCTGTCAGTGTTCGCTGCAGGGCTTGGCTTGCGTCAGGCAGAAGCACAGACAACCCGGTCCGAGGTGCCCGCCGAACATCTGGCACAACCGGTGATAGGTCACATGAGCGGCAGCATTGAACGCACTACGGTTGCCGAGAAAGGCGACCTCAGTGAATCGCAACTCGCTGCGGGCGTGATGATGGGTGACATGCTGGCGTTCTCAAGCC
This sequence comes from Pseudomonas syringae group sp. J309-1, assembly GCF_032582135.1. NCBI lineage: Bacteria > Pseudomonadati > Pseudomonadota > Gammaproteobacteria > Pseudomonadales > Pseudomonadaceae > Pseudomonas > Pseudomonas syringae group sp. J309-1. The sequence continues at coordinate 51,272 of NZ_JAWHNU010000026.1, forward strand.
TGGTGGAGCGCTCAATGGAAGTGCTGTTGATCACTCTGCTCGGCGCATCGCTGGCGATCTACTGGGATTGGCGCGCCGTGGGCCTGGGCCTGGTGCTGTTCTGCTTCATCAGGCCCATTGCGGTGTGGCTTCTGATCAGCAAACGATTGCTCAACAAACGTCAGAAAGCTCTGGTTGGCTGGTTTGGCATACGCGGTATCGGCAGCCTGTTCTACCTGTGCTTTGCCTTGGGCCACGGGCTACCGGACGATGTAGCCAGTATCAGCATCAGCCTCACGCTTTCAGTAGTGGCACTTAGTATTCTGCTCCACGGTGTCAGCATTCAACCGCTTTTGGAGCGTTATGAGCGGAGCATCCGAGAGGAATAACAGAGACTTACACTCGTTTGAATGTTTTTAAAACCATTTATGAACCATTCAGTCAAGGGGCAGCCCAATCTTGCAACGACGTGCATTTGCATGAGTAGACGCTTTTTGCCTCGCGACGTAACTGGCCACTCCCACGCCAACGTTTGCGTCTCCCGTTTGAAAGGCAGGAATAAAGAATGCGCATCCTTCTAATAGAAGATGATCCGGTCCTGGCAATGATCGCCGCCGCCACGCTAGGTGCAGAGCATGAAGTAATCGGCCCTGCATACGACGTGTCTCACGCGCTGAAACTCGCCCGTGAACAGAGGGCAGACATCGCTTTCGTCGATATCAATCTCGGTGGTCATGACGAGGGCATCGCGCTGGCCCGCAGTCTTATGGAAGAGCATGGCGTCAGTTCGATGTTCATCAGCGGGCAAATCCTCACTGCCCGGGCTAACGCCGATGCAGCGTTGGGCTTGTTGCGCAAACCCTATGCGCCGCAAGACCTCAGCCTGTGCGCGAAAGTTGCTCAAGCGTTGCTGGATGGTCGGCCCCTCGCCACGCTCCCTGCTCATAACGCACTGGAGATATTCCAGCCTGCCCGGTCACGATTGCCAACGGTCAGCATCAATGAAATCCGAGCCTGAGGAGACGAGCCACCCGGCAGCACTCGGTGAACGGGAATTCCGGGAGCTGGCTGACCACGCACCGGTGATGATCTGGCGAGCCAGAAGCGACAAACACTGCGACTGGTTCAACAAGCCCTGGACAGACTTTACCGGCAAGACCCAGCAGCAGCTTTGCGGCTATGGCTGGAAGGACGATATTCATCCCGAAGACCTGGGCGCTTGTGTCGATGCTTATGACAAGGCATTCGACGAGCGAGCACCTTTCAAAACACCCTACCGGGTCAGGCGTCATGACGGGCAATACCGCTGGATGCTGGACAGTGGTGCACCGTTTTACCGCGACGGAGAGTTCGCGGGTTATTTCGGCAGTTGCGTCGATATCACCGAACAACGGGAAATGGCGGAAAATCAGCAGGCGCTGCTTGCCGAGCTCAATCATCGGGTCAAGAACAACCTTCAGTTGATCATCAGCCTGTTGCAACTTTCCAGCCTGCGCGCCAAGGGTGACGAAGCAAAAAACCTGATGCAGTCGGCCATATCACGAGTGGTAGGGATTGGCGCCGTCCAAGAGCAGTTACACCGCAACAGCCAGAATCAGGTCGACCTCGCACAACTGCTGCCTGATCTGGCGCGGGGCGTTATCGACACCCAGTACAGCAGGCCTATCGCGCTCAGTCTTCAAACCCGGCCGGTTTACGTTTCCCTGCAAATAGCGTCCAACATGGGTTTGATTCTCAACGAGCTACTGGACAACGCGATCAAGCACAGCAACGGCAGTGGTATCGACCTGCAAATAGAGCCAATGGATACGCAAACAGCGCGGATCTGCATCTGTGATCAAGGCCCCGGATTCAGCGATGAGGTGTTAACTTCCTTCTCCGCGTCAGGCACGCCCTTGGCCTTGAGCCTTGTGGATGCACTGTCCAAACGCTGCGGCGCGACCGTGCAACGCAGCAACAAACAACTCGATAAGGGTCATGGCGCACAGGTTGAGCTCATGTTGAAGCTTACTCCCCTCAACTGAGCCATGCCGCTAACCCCTTGTTGCACGGGGCCTGTAGACCAGTGATTGAGTCTATCGATCACCTCATCGGAACAAGCGATTGGACTGCGGCATTTCGACTCAGTAGCTTGCTTACTAATTCGGTGAACCAGCCCAGCTTGCCCGGACCGCCCGCGAGCGACCGCGTTGTACCGTGCGCAGCCCGCCGCTGAACATGCCGCGAACCACTCTTCTGAATCACAGGACTTCGCCAACGTGCCCAAGCGCATGTTGCGCAACCCGACAGGACGCCAGAACCCCAAATATTGACCGGTGACTGCCAGCAGTCGCGGGCCCCGCGCTCGCACCCTGAAAGTTGCCCTGCTTGAGCCATGATTATGTCCGTGAATACCCCGCAACAGATTGCCGAACTGACCGTCGAAGCAGGCGTGAAGAAAGCCCACCTGCCCATGCTCTCAGTCCTGATTCTGGGCTTTCTGGCCGGGGCATTCATTTCCCTCGGCTTCCTGCTGGATATCCACGTCAGCACGATGATACCGGCGCAGTGGGCTTCATTCGGTAATTTGCTCGGGGCTGCTGTTTTCCCCATTGGCCTGATCCTGGTGATTCTTGCGGGCGGCGAGTTGCTCACCGGCAACATGATGAGCCTGCCGATGGCAATGTTCGCTGGGCGCATCAAGCTGTCGGCGGTGGCACGCAACTGGTTGCTGGTGACAGTGGCCAACTTGCTGGGAGCCCTGTTTGTCGCGTTTTTCTTTGGTCACCTGCTGGGCTTGACTGAAGGTCCGTTCCTGGCAAAAACCATCGCCATCGCTACCGGCAAAGTCAACGCAGATTTCACCCAGGCATTCATTTCCGGGATCGGCTGCAACTGGCTGGTTTGTCTGGCCGTGTGGCTGTCCTACGCCAGCAAGGATGTTGCAGGCAAGATCCTCGGCATCTGGTTTCCAGTGATGGCCTTTGTGGCCATCGGTTTCCAGCATGTCGTGGCCAACATGTTTCTGATTCCTGCGGCAATATTCGCCGACGCCCTGAGCTGGACCCAGTTCGTGGATAACTTTGTCGCGGTATTTCTAGGTAACGCGGTGGGTGGCGCAGTATTTGTGGGTCTGGCTTACTATGTGTCCTATAGCGAAACGCTGACATCGGCCGATAACCCTGTAGCGTCACCGGCGGCCAGTTCGCAAAAAATATGAAACTTGCCACGCACAGTGCTGTTATATGGCTGTTGGATAAAGTATTGAGAAGGTGGAAATGTCAGACCGTATCCTGATGGACAGCTTTGCACGCAAGGTCGATTACCTGCGGATGTCAGTGACAGACCGTTGCGACTTCCGTTGCGTGTATTGCATGGCCGAGGAAATGACATTTCTGCCGCGCCAACAGATTCTGTCGCTCGAAGAGATTTATCAGGTAGCTGAACAGTTTGTCGCCCTTGGCACACGCAAGATTCGACTGACCGGCGGGGAGCCGCTGGTTCGATCCGGAATTGTCGGGCTTTGTCAGCAGATTGCCGCCCTGCCCGGCTTGCGTGAGCTGTGCATGACCACCAATGGCTCGCAACTGGACAAACTTGCTCAGCCGCTGTTCGACGCCGGAGTTTCCCGACTCAACATCAGTCTGGACAGCCTTGACCCGGTGCGCTTCAAGGAAATGACCCGCACGGGTGACCTGAGCAAGGTCATAGCCGGGATCGATGCAGCCAACGCTGCGGGTTTCGTGCACACCAAGCTCAACTGCGTGGTGATGCAAGGTCGCAACGATCATGAGATCAATGACCTGGTGGCCTTCGCCATCGACCGCAAGCTGGATATTTCCTTCATCGAAGAGATGCCGCTGGGCATCATCAGCGATCACAGCCGCGCCGAGTCCTTCTACTCAAGTGATCAGGTACGCGAACGGATTGCCGAGCGCTATACGCTGATCAATTCCGCTGAATCCACTCAAGGTCCTTCACGCTACTGGCGCCTGGCGGAAGCACCGGACATTCGTGTCGGCTTCATCTCCCCCCACAGCCATAACTTCTGCGCGACCTGCAACCGGGTACGGTTGACCGTTGAGGGTCGGCTGCTCCTGTGTCTGGGCAATGAACACTCTGCGGACCTCAAAGCCGTGCTGCGTGCCAATCCAGGCCAACCGGAAAAGCTTGAGAAAGCGATCATCGACGCCATGCAGTTGAAGCCGTGGAGCCACAACTTCAGCGTCAACGATGAAGTGCAGGTGGTGCGGTTCATGAATATGACGGGTGGATAGGAAAGATCGGAGAACCGGCACTCAATCTGTCGCGAAGCAAATGTGGGACTTGTAGGAGCCAACTTGTTGGCGAGGTGGTGTGCCTGACATACCGCATCAAGCGACTCGCGAACAAGTTCACTCCTACAGGCGGCATGTTCTGTCAGCCCTGGCCCCCCCCCCTTCAAACGCCTCTTCGATATCACTGACATTCCCGGGCCGTACCAGACGACTCAGTTCAACACCATCACGCATGAAAATCAGCGTCGGCCACAGCTTTACCCTGAATGAGCGGCCCAGTGGTCGCCCACTGCCGTCTTCGATTTTCAGATGACGTACGTCGGGATAGTCCGCAAGCACCTTATTGACCAGCGGCTCGACAGCCTTGCAGAAGCCGCACCAATCGGTCCCGAACTGGATCAGGGTCGCCCCCGCAAAGGCATCGACTTCGGCGCGACTCGGGGCCGCTGTAGCGTAAGGCTGAATGCTCATAGGTAAATCTCCGCACACTGCAAATGACCATCATGACGATGACCGCGTGATCAATCTGTCACGTTTGAACGGTCGTGTATGACGAAGTTCGACCGCAGATCAAACCTGCATACCGTCCCTGGCGACGACCACCTGCTCCGGCAACTCATCCTCGTGCTCCTTCAACCACGCATCCAGCGTATGGCCGATATGGGTCAGTACGGCCTTGCCCGGTTGCAGTTGCTCGATGATCTCAAGCGCAAGATTCAGATCGTTGTGGTTACGCGGGGCTTGTGGTTGCGGCGGCATTGAGCAGTCCAGGACCAGTACATCCAGCGGTTGACGTTGCAGATAATCGCGCGTTGCGTCAGGCAAACCTACTGTGTCGGTGAGATAAGCAACGCGCCTGCCCTCGCCTTGCAGCAGATAGCCCAGGGTGGGTTTGGAGTGCAGCAGCGGCAATGCGGTGACGGTCAGGCTGCCAAGCTCACGGGTCTCGAAAGCATCGAACGGCTGGCTGAAATCAAGAATACCCGGGTGTTTGTAAAGGTCGGACAGGCCTTCCGGATCCTTTGGCCCGTGTACCGGAATGATCAGTCCCTGCCCCCAACGCAAATGCAGCAGGCCCTGGGCGTGATCAGCATGGTAATGGGTCTGCAGGATGCCGCTCAGCGTACGGGGTGGAAAACGCTCGGCAAGATCGGTCAGCCCGCTGTCGATCAGCCAGCGTTGATCGCCACACTCGATCAAAGCGCTGCACGGTAGACGCCGCAAGCGATGATCGGCCATGGCTGCCAGACACGCCGGGCACTGACAGCCATACACCGGAACCTGACGAGCATCTGCGGTGCCCAGCAAAGTCAGGCGCATGCGTGCTCACGGGCGATGTGTTGCAACAAACGCTCGGTGGTCTGCTCCAGCGCTCCCGAGTTGTCGAGCAGGAATACCGCTGAATCGCTGTCCAGCAACTCCACAGTGAAACGGGAATTGCGTTGCAGCCTCGCTTCGATGTCAGCCACTGATTCCCTGCCTCGGGCCAGCAATCGCTGGCGCAAGGTGTCGTCATTGACCGTCAGCAAGATCGCCAGCAAATCAGGGTAGCGCTGACGGGCCTGAGACAGATGCGCGCGGGAGCCGTTGACCAGAACGTCCAGCCCAGCGGCCAGCCACTCATCGACCTGTTTCGGAATGCCGTAATGCAAGCCGTTGGCCTGCCAGCTCAAAGCGAATTCACCCTGCGCCTGCATGGCCATAAACTGCTCGACGGTCACCGCCTGCGCGGACTCACCGACGGCCTCCGCCGAACGCGTGATGACGCGCTGTACCACCCGACAACCGCGCCGGGTCAGTTCATCGCGCGCGCTATCCAGCAGGCTGTCCTTGCCCGAACCGGACGGCCCGATGAGATAGATCAACCTGCCTGCCATCAATACACCCTCTTGCCTTGTCGCCAGACCTGCTGAATAACCGGCAGCGTACCTTGATTCCGGACATTATCCGCCCGGCTCTTATCAGCACGGCTCTTATCAGCACGGACTTGAACCAGATCGGCTCGCAACCCGACCCGGATTTCCCCGCGATCATCCAGCCCGGCTGAAACGGCCGGAGCCCGACTGACCATTGCGACTGCCTGGGGCAGCGTACAGTAATCGCCCTGCCCGGCCAGCGTGAACGCGGCCTGCAACAGGCTGGCCGGATAATAGTCGCTGGAGAGAATATCCAGTAGCCCTTCTTTTGCCAGATCGACGGCTGCCACGTTGCCGGAGTGAGATCCACCGCGTACCACATTGGGTGCACCCATCAATACGCTCATGCCCAGACGCCGACAACCCTGCGCAGCCTCCATGGTGGTGGGGAATTCAGCGATGCTCATGCCGTAGCCTGCGGACTCCTCGACATGAGCCAGTGTCGCGTCGTCATGGCTGGCCACCGACAGCCCTCGCGCCAGGCAATCCTCGACGATAGCGCGACGAAAACGATCGCTGTACTCACGGGAATTGCCCACCTGCTCAACGATGAACTCGTCCATTTGCGCGGTCGTCAGTTGATATTTGCCCATGTAGTACTCGCGGTACTTGGACTCAAGCGCGAACTGGCGCTGACCCGGCGAATGGTCCATCACTGACACCAGTTGCACCAGTGGCTGCGCTACCAGATCGCGGAACACGCTCAAGGTATCCGGGTGGCAGACTTCACAACGCAAGTGCAGGCGGTGCTCGGCACGGGTCAGGCCTGCCGCGTTAGCGTGGGCAATCGCTTCAAGCATCGCAGGCAGTTGCTGCATGCGCTTGCCCTTGGGATTGACGTCACCGATAGACAGCGCGTCGAACACCGTGGTGATGCCCGATGCAATGATCTGCGCATCATGGCTGAGCACGGCCGACGCCGAAGGCCAATCTACGCCGGGGCGTGGCGACAGGTGTTTTTCAAGGTTGTCGGTGTGCAGTTCGACAAGGCCAGGCAGCAGGAAATCGCCTTGCAGGTCCTGCGCCTGAGGCGCCTGGCTACGCCCGGTTTGCATCTCAACGATCAAGCCATCGCGCAATACCACGGTGCCGTTGAACACCTGATCGGCGGTTACCACTTGAGCATTGGTGAGAATCTGTTCGGTCAGCATTGCTGCAACTCCTTGGCGGTCAGGTCCACCGGGGTCATGTCCAGATAGCGATCGGCAACCGCTTCACGGGCGGTGCGGTCATGGAAGATGCCAATCAACGCGGCACCGGCATGTTTGGCTTCATTCATCAGTTCCAGCACCACCTGGCGATTGCTGTCATCCAGCGATGCGGTGGGCTCGTCCAGCAGCAGCACGGGCCAGGGCACCATGAAGCCGCGGGCGATATTAATGCGCTGTTGTTCACCGCCGGAAAAAGTCCCCGGTGCCAGTTGCCACAGGCGTTGTGGAATGTTCAGGCGGGTCAGCAACTGTTCAGCGCGGGCTTTGGCGTCGGCTTTTGACCAGCCCCGTGACAGCGCAGGCTCCATGACCACATCCAGACTGGAAACCCTCGGGATCACCCGTAGAAACTGGCTGACGTAACCCAACGTCTGGCGCCTTACCGCCAGCACTTGCCGGGGCTCTGCACCCACCAGCTCCAGCCATTCACCGTCATGCTGCACGCGGATGCTGCCGCCAGCGGGCAAATAGTTGGCGTATAGCGTACGCAGCAAAGTGCTTTTGCCCGCGCCGGAGTCGCCATGCAGCACCAGGCATTCCCCTTCGCGTACTTTGAAATTCATGCCGCGCAGCACGTTGAGCACGACACCGTTCTGCTGGTGCAATGTGAAAGTTTTCGAGAGGTCGCGGACCTCGATCAGCGTATTCATGAGACGTCCCCCAAAAGGCGATTCACGGCTGCAGCACCGAAGACACCAGCAACTGCGAATAAGGATGCTGCGGGTCATCGAGGATCTGGTCGGTCAGACCGGTTTCCACTACCCGCGAGCGACGCATCACGATCAAACGGTCGGCCAGCAGTCTGGCGACGGCCAGGTCATGGGTGACGATCACCACCGCCAGGTCCAGCTCACGCACCAGGGCGCGCAGCAAATCCAGCAAGCGCGCCTGCACCGAGACGTCGAGGCCGCCGGTAGGCTCATCCATGAACACCAGTCGCGGGCTGGACACGAGGTTGCGAGCGATCTGCAAGCGTTGCTGCATGCCACCGGAGAAGGTCCGCGGCAGGTCGTCGATGCGCAGCGGATCAATCTCCACCTGAGTCAGCCAGTCAATGCCGGCTTCCCGCAGCGCCTGATAATTGCGCACGCCCTGAGCCATCAAGCGCTCGCCGATATTGGCTCCGGCGGACACGCCCATTCGCAGACCATCACGCGGGCTTTGCTCGACGAAACCCCATTCGGTGCGCAGCAAGGTGCGGCGCTGGGCTTCGCTGGCGCTGTACAGATCAAGCATCTGCCCGTCTTTGCCGCGATAATCGATGCCACCCCGGTCTGGCGGGCAGCGGCCACTGAGTAGCGAGAGCAAAGTGGATTTACCGGAACCGGATTCACCGACGATGCCCAGCACCTCCCCCGGATACAGCTCGAAATTGACGCCTTGGCAGCCTTTGTCCGGGCCATACAGTTTGGTCAGGTCACGAACCTTAAGCAGCGGCTGCGTGCTCTCGGGCAGTGACGTAATGTTGTGGCTGGCTTGCGCGCTGATCATTGGCTCGCCTCCTGTTGCTGGCTGACGCGCTGAGCGCAGTAATCTGTGTCGGAACAGACGAAGCTCTGGGTTCCTGAATCATCAAGAATCAGCTCGTCGAGATAGGAATCGTGGCTGCCGCAAATGGCGCAGCTGTGCTCCCAGCGCTGGATCTCGAACGGGTGATCCTCGAAGTCCAGGCTCACCACTCGGGTGAACGGCGGCACGGCGTATAGGCGTTTTTCCCGCCCCGCCCCGAACAGCATCAACGCCGGGCTCATGTCGAGTTTTGGGTTGTCGAATTTGGGGATCGGCGACGGGTCCATTACGTAGCGTTCATCGACCATTACCGGGTAGGCGTAGCTGGTCGCGATGTGCCCGAACGTGGCGATGTCTTCGTAAAGTTTGACGTGCATGACCCCGTAGTCATTGAGGGCGTGCATGGTCCGGGTTTCGGTTTCCAGTGGTTCAATGAAGCGCAGCGGTTCGGGAATCGGCACTTGATAGACCAGAATCTGATCCTCACTCAGGGGCGTTTCCGGAATCCGGTGGCGGGTCTGGATGACGGTTGCTTCAGGCGTGCGCTCGGTAGTTTCAACACCGGCGGTGCGGGCAAAGAAGCGCCGGATCGACACGGCATTGGTGGTATCGTCCGCGCCCTGATCGATGACCTTGAGCACGTCTTCAGCGCCCAGAATCGCTGCCGTCAGTTGCATGCCCCCCGTGCCCCAGCCATACGGCAGCGGCATTTCACGACCACCGAATGGCACCTGATAACCGGGAATGGCCACTGCCTTGAGCAACGCACGGCGGATCATGCGTTTGGTCTGCTCATCCAGATATGCGAAGTTGTACGCCTCGTCGCGCTGGGGCTGGGGTTTTGCCTGCTGATAAGCATTCATGGCTTGGGCTCCTTCTGTGCAGGCGCACGCAGTTTACGAATCAGCCCCAGTTCGGACTGGAAGTCGACGTAGTGCGGCAATTTCAGGTGCGAAACGAAACCGGCAGCCTCGACGTTGTCGCAATGGGCCAGGACAAACTCTTCCTGCTGCGCCGGAGACTGGATTTCTTCGTTGAACTCTTCAGCGCGTAAAGAGCGATCTACCAGCGCCATGGCCATCGCCTTGCGCTCTGCGTGGCCGAACGCCAGACCGTAGCCCCGAGTGAATTGCGCCGGTTCAGTGGCCGAACCGACGAACTGGTTGATCATTTCGCACTCGGTCACTTCGATGGCGCCAATGGCAATCGGGAAACCCAGCTCTTCAGGTTCGATCCAGACATCGACTTCGCCAATCCGGATTTCCCCGGCAAACGGGTGATTGCGGCCGTAACCGCGCTGGGTGGAATAACTCAGGGCCAGCAGAAAACCTTCATCGCCACGGGCCAGGGCCTGCAAGCGCTGAGCACGATTGGCCGGGTACTCCAGCGGCTCTCGGGTGATGTCGGCCACGTCTTCGCTGCTGTCGGCTTCGTCCTTCATCAAGCCTTCTTTAGCCAATAACCCCAAGACACGCGGGCAAGGCTCAAGAACGGCGTTGTCCTGCACCTGCGGCCCCGGGTATTCGCCATCTGCCAGCAAGGTGAAGTCCAGCAGGCGATGGGTGTAGTCGAACGTCGGGCCAAGCAGTTGCCCGCCAGGCAGGTCCTTGAAGGTGGCCGACAAACGACGATTGAGCTGCATGTCCGACGTATTGATCGGCAAGCTGGCGCTGAAACGCGGCAGTGTCGTGCGGTAGGCACGCAGCAGGAAGATCGCTTCGATCATGTCCCCCGCCGCTTGCTTGATGGCCAGCGCAGCCAGTTGCTCGTCGTACAGCGAGCCTTCGGTCATCACGCGAGCAACGGCCAAAGGCAATTGCTGACGGATCTGCTCGACGCTGAGTTCGGCAATGGATATATCGCCCCGGCGTTTTTTGGCCAGCAGGCGGTGAGCATTATCGATGGCCTGTTCGCCACCTTTTACGGCGACGTACATCAGGCACGCTCCTGTGCAAGTTGTGTGACCCGGGTGCTGCGCGGCAGGCCGAGCAGATCGCTGTCGGCGACAAAGAACACGTCCAGCCCTCGGGGAAAATCGTTGTGTTGCTCGCGCTGGTTCCAGAACGTGTCGCTCAACGGCAAGGCCACTTTGTTTTCGCTTTCAATACCCGGTCCCTGCCAGCTCATGGAGCTACCGCCGCCCAGACTGGGCAACTGGATCAACAACGTGCAGGACTGATCCGGGTAACGGTCGTTACCCAGGTCGAAGCCGGACAGATCCTGTAGCTGGCTCTCGTCGAGCAAGGCGAATCGCGCATGGCGGCGCTCAGTGACAATCGGGCAGCCGCAGTGAAAAGCCAGATTGGCGCGAATCGCCGGCGTATCGAAAGCCGGAGCCAGCCACAGAGCGGTGTCGATATCCAGCAAGGCAAGGCACAAGGCATGGGTGGCTGAATCAAGACCGGTAAGTGCGGGCGGTCGCTGGGCCGCCTGCAAGGTGTGGATGACACCAGGGCCTGCCAGCGCTTTGAGGGCCGCGCGAAAACTGCGCTGTGCGTCGAGTACCGGGTCGGCGAATGCCGGTTGCAACAGTGCTGCATTCATCAGTCTTCTCCTCTGACAAGGGTAAAGAATTCCACTTTGCTGGCGGCGGTTTCGGCATCCTTGTCAGCGCGGCGCTTGAGCTGGGCGCGGGCCATCGGCTCGATCAGTTCGCTGAGCCAGTGTTGTTGCTGCGCGCCTTGCAGGTGGGCATCGGCCAGTGCGGCCAATTCGGCGCGGGGTTTGTCGCGCCCGGCCAGATAGCTGTAACCGGTACGGCCATCAGCCAGGCGTACGACACAACGGGTCACGCTCATTTCACCGACATTGAAGGCCGCGCCGGTGCCACCCATGCGGCCACGCACCAGCGTCATGCCGATTTCCGGGGCGCGAATCAGTTGGTATTCGGCGTCACGCAACGCCGATTCGTGACGGCTCAACTCGTCACCGACGGCGCGAGCGAGTACACCGATCCAGCGTTGACGTGCGGCAATAGCGGGGTCTGTAGCAGGGTTCATATGAGGCATCTCCATCAAACGATGAACTGATACTGGAAGCGGTCAGAGCGACTGGTGGAGCGTGACAACTCCACCGGATGGCCGCTGCCGTCGCGGGAAACAGTGAGAACGGTGAGCACTGGCAGATGACGCGGCATCATCAACAGATCCGCCTCTTCACGACTGGGCAGACGCGCCCCGACCAGACTCAGGGTTCGAGTCAGCGGCAAGTCGCGATCCGCCAGGAACTGGCGCAGCGAGCCGCGTCGGTAACTGGCCAGCAACTCGCTGCGGGTGGCGCAGAAACGATGGCGAATCAGGCTCACCGGATGGCCGTCGAGTTTGCGCAAGGTGTGCAGTTCGATCAGCGGCGCGTATTGATCCAGCTGCAAGTGTTCGGCGTCTTCAGCGCTGGCCGGGCACTCCTGACGCTGCAGCAACGTGGCATCGACGCCAACGCCCTGCGCTGACAACGACTGGGTATAAGCACTGTCTGCACGCATGGGATAGATCAACGGACGCTGCAATACCTGCGTGCCTTTACCCTGCCGCCGCAACACACTGCCCTCGCGCACCAATTCATCGATGGCACGGCGGATGGTGTGACGGTTGACTTCAAAACGTGCAGCGAGCTGAACTTCAGGAGGCAAGTAATCCCCCGAGGTGTAACTGCCGAGCTCGGCGCGCAGAATGTTGGCGAGCTCCAGGTACAGCGGCTCGGCTTGTTGTCTAGACATGTCCATGGTTAAAAAACACCTCAATTTCATCAAGCAATGCAGAACTTGCTGACCACACTGGATCTCTTGTGGGCGATGCTTGGTCTGGGCGGCATTCCGACGATAGGGGCGCCGCAATATCGGGCAGATCGCGTCCAGCCTTATCGTCGGAATGCCGCCCAGACCAAGCACCGCTCCCACAGGTGATATCAGGACCAACGTGAAACCTCCCCCTAAATAAACTGCTTGCGCAAACGCTGGGACACGATGTCGATGACACTGACCACCACGATGATCACCAGCAACACTGCGCAGGTCTGGGTGAACTGGAACGCGCGGATGTTTTCCCAGAGGATCACGCCAATCCCGCCCGCGCCGACCATGCCCACGACTGTTGCCGAGCGAACGTTGGACTCGAAGCGATACAGCGCGTAGGAAATCCACAACGGCATGACTTGCGGGATCACGCCGTAAATCACTTCCTGCAAGGCGCTGGCACCGGTGGCACGCACACCTTCGACTGGACCTGGATCAATCGCTTCCACGGCTTCGGCGAACAGCTTGGCCAGTACACCTGTGGTACTGATCCAAAGCGCAAGAACGCCAGCAAAGGGACCCAGGCCGACCGCCACCACAAACAACATGGCGAAGACCATTTCATTGATGGAGCGAAAGGAGTCCATGACTCGACGCAGCGGTTGGTGAATCCACCAAGGGGTGATGTTTTCAGCGCAAAGGATGCCCAGCGGCACCGAACAGACAATCGCCAGTACCGTGCCCCATAGAGCAATCTGCACAGTGACGATCATTTCCTTGAGGTACGAGCGCCACTCGTGGAAGTCAGGCGGGAAGAAATCGGCGGCGAAGGTCGCCATGTTTCCCGAGTCGCGGTACAGCGCCAACGGGTTCATCTCGGCGCCCTGCCAGGCCCAGGCCAGCATGGCCAGAAACAGGCCCCAGCCCAGGTACTGCGGCCAACTGCGTTTGCCGGCTGCCTGGGTGTAAGCCGCATGGGTAGTCGTGCTCGTCATTGTCGGATCTCGTTAAGCAGGAGGTGGGCGTGCCCGACAAGAGCACGCCCCGGATCAATCAACCCGCACTTGCAGTGTTTTTCTTCTCAAGCTCGGTCAGGCGTTCCTGCAACTTGCTCAAGCCCGCATCGATGTCCTTGAGGCGTTTGGCTTTCTCGTCGGCATTGAGGCTGGTGCTGGCGAGGGTTTCGGTGCGCTGCTTGAACAGATCAAGCTGACGGATCGGCAGCAGTTGGTCATCGCTGGACTTGAGGAACTTGCCCAGTTGCATGCCCTTGAGGACGGCTTTCTCTTCGTCGGTGTTGCCGTAATCGGCAAAGAACTCACGAATCTTGTTTTTGTTCTCGTCCGACAGCGCTTTGCTCCAGACCATTGGGTCGGCCGGAATCAATGGCGACTTCCAGATCACTTTGAGCTTGGCAGCCATATCCGGCTGGGTGACTTCCAGGCGATCCCAGCTTTCAGTGTTGAAGGTCGCAACATCCAGCTGGCCCTTGGCAACGCTGAGAGCGTTCACTTCGTGGCTGGAATTCAAGGTGCGCTTGAAGGCCGTAGCGGCGTCGACGTTGTTCTTGGCGAACACGTAGTAACCCGGTACCAGATAACCGGAGGTGGAGTTTGGATCACCGTTACCGAAGGTCAGGGTTTTGGCATTCTTGAGCATGTCTTCGACGGTGTTGATCGGGCTGTCCTTGCGGGCAATGATCACGCTCCAGTAGCCCGGCGCACCGTTGGCGGCCGAAGTCTGAGCGAAGATTTCACCGTTGGAGCGGTCCACCGCTTCCATGGCTGCCTTGTTGCCCAGCCAGGCCACGTCGACCTTGTTGAAACGCATGCCCTGGATCAAGCCTGCATAGTCCGAGGCGAAGGTGGCGTTGATTTTCAGCCCGGTCTTCTTGCCCATGTCATCCAGAAACGGCTGCCAGATGCTTTTCAGGTTCTGCGAAGACTCGGTAGACATGATGCCGAAGTTGATGACTTTCTCGTCGGCGTGGGCAGTGCCCAGCAGGCAACTGCCCAGCAACGCGGCAGACGCAACGACGCGACCGATACGGTTCAACATGGAAGCACTCCTCAGTTTGGGTTTGGCTGTTTGTTGTGTTCGGTTTTTTTAAAAGTAATGGGAGGCGGCTCAGTTGCGAGCCAGCACCAGACGAGGTGGGGCAATGATGCGTCGACCCTCTTCAGCAATCATCAGGCTGGTGTCCACGTCTGCGCCGTACAGATCATTGAGGAACTGGCTGCTGAGATTTTTCCCGTCACCGTCGAAATGAATCCGTCCGCCTTTAAGCGCCACGGCGCGAGGGCAATAGCGCACGGCGTAATCCACCTGATGCAGGGTGACGACTACGGTCTTGCCGTCAGTGCGATTGATATCGGCGAGGATTTCCATGACCTTGCGAGCGGACTCAGGGTCCAGCGAAGCGATAGGCTCGTCAGCGAGGATCACCTCGGCACGCTGGGTCAACGCCCGGGCAATCGCGACTCGCTGTTGCTGGCCCCCCGACAAGGTCGAGGCACGCTGTGCGGCCAGATCCACAAGACCGACGCGGTCCAGTGACTGCAAGGCGCGTTGTTTTTCTTCGGTATTGAACAGGCCGAGATTGCCGCGCCAGCCGGGCATGCGCCCCAGGCAACCCAGCAGCACGTTATCGAGCACGCTGAGACGGTTGACCAGATTGAACTGCTGAAAGATGTAGCCGATATCGGAACGCAGCTTTCGCACCTTGCCGTTGAGGCGGCCAGCAGCCTGCACCTCTCGGCCCAGCACCTGCACGCTCCCGCCATTGCCACGATCACAGCACGCCAGCCCGGCAAGGTGACGCAACAGCGTGGATTTGCCGGAACCCGAAGCACCGATCAGGGCGACCATTTCTCCGGGTTGTATAGACAATGCCAGATCAACCAGCGCGGGCTTGCGCGCAAAAGTCTTGTTCAGACGCTCGACATGGATGGCTGGGTTCATGGGCTTCTCTGTCTGGTTGTTGTGAGTTGCAACTGACAGTGCGCCTGGGGTGTTTCAACGGGGTGAACTGGAAGTGACGGTTGAGTAACCGTTTTGTGAAAGGTTGAGGTGTCGCAAGATGCTTCCGACGCAAGTGTCAAAAGCCGGAAACGATACCGCCCGGCTCGCGATCATCCGGACGACTAGCCTTCGGTGACCTGATATCCAGTCGGTGCACTAACCGTTTACTTTATGCGTACGAGACAGGCATAGCGTTCGGAACCTGGTTTGAACCAGCTAAAGCCAGATGCCGTATCGCAAGCGCAAAAATATCTGGGGCTTGCACAGCACAAATGGTAGCTTTGCGCCACCTACGGAGAGACTTCATGAAAGGATATTCACTGGCGCTAGCCATCACCGCCCTGCTCGCCAGCGGGATTGCTCGCAGCGAGATATTCAAATGCACTTCGCCTGAAGGCAAGGTGAGCTTTGCGTCAGTCCCTTGCAGCGAAGACAACGCTGCGACGTCCGTACAAAGACAAGGCCCACCCAAAATGCTGCGTCAGGGTGAGCCCGTGGATCACGCGCACAAGATCAATCTGAAGGCTACCGAGTTCCTGAAAGTCAGCGGCCGGACCAAGGTCACTGTCTATGAGACGGAGAGCTATAAGCTATATCAAAAGAACCGCCGGCCTCCCCCGACTGCAAAATCGCTGTGCGAAAGTCCGCGGTATGACAGCCAGTGTTTTGATCCTTCGGGCGGTCAGTCAGGGAAGAAAGGTAAATAAGTCCTCAGGACCGCCTGGTCGCGCTACGACGGCTTACTTCCCACCCAACCCTGAAATCAACGCCTTGTTGAACCCCACCGGATCCTCCATCTGCGGTGCATGCCCCATCCCCGGGAACTCAACCAGTTTGGCGCCGGGAATCATCTTCGCGACGTCCTTGCCCAGTACTTTGTAGTTACCCAGCTTAGCCTTGAGCTCCGGCGAAACGATGTCGCTGCCGATGGCTGTCGTGTCCGCGTCGCCAATCATCAGCAAAGTCGGAACGGTGAGTTTCGGGAATTCATAAAACACCGGCTGAGTGAAAATCATGTCGTAGATCAGCGCCGAGTTCCACGCCACCACTTCCTTGCCCGGCCCCTTGCTCAGACCGGCAAGCATGTCCACCCACTTGTCGTATTCGGGCTTCCAGCGGCCGGCGTAATAGGTGTTCTGCTCGTATTTGCGAATGCCTTCGGCCGTGACTTTCAGCTCACGCGCATACCATTGATCCACGGTGCGATACGGCACACCCAACGCTTTCCAGTCTTCCAGGCCAATCGGATTGACCATGACCAGTTGTTGAGTCTGCTGCGGATACATCAGGGCATAACGGGTGGCGAGCATGCCGCCAGTGGAATGACCAATGATGGTCGCCTTGTCGACGCCCAGTTTGGAGAGTAGCGCATGGGTGTTGGTCGCCAGTTGCTGGAAGGTGTATTGGTACTGCTCGGGTTTGCTGGAAGTACAGAAGCCAATCTGGTCTGGCGCGACCACACGATAGCCCGCGCTGCTCAAGGCCTTGATGCTGTCTTCCCAGGTTGCGCCGCAAAAATTCTTGCCATGCATCAACACAACGGTTTTACCGTTGGCCTTGCCTTGGGCGGCGACATCCATGTAACCCATTTCGAGCTTTTTACCCTGAGATTCGAATTCGAATTTGCTCAACGGATAAGGGTATTTAAAACCCTCAAGTTGCTTGCCATAGCTGGGTGTGTCGGCCATCGCCCCGACGGGTAATGCCAGAGCCAGCATGAAACCGGCAATATTTGCAGCACGCATGTGCAATCTCTCCTGAGCAAAAATATTCAGCCCAAGGTGATACACCGCGCCTAGTGTTGCGGGCAAGTGATGAAACATGAAGTAAGAGTTAAGTGCGGCTCCCTGTTCTGAATAAACAAGGAGCCGTGTCCCGGTCGGGATCAGAGAATATCCAGCGGATACGTCACGATCACCCGATGCTCATCGCTGTCACGCTGGGTAGTGACCTGAGTACGTAGCGAGGCATGCCGCAACTGGATGCCGAGCTTTTTAAGAGGCCCGGATTGCACCACATAGCCCAGCGTCAGGTTGCGCTCCCACTCCTTGCGATCACCGTCCGGCGTACGGATGTTGGAGCCGCTTTCGTACATGCCCAGGAACGTCAGCCCCGGAACGCCAACCTGAGCGAAGTCATAACCGTAACGAACCTGCCAGGTACTTTCACCGGCACGCTGGAATTTGCCGATCATTGATTCGGTCATGAAGTACGCGCTGGAACCGTCACCCTGATTGAGCCAGACCGCATCGCTGTCGCCGCTGACTTGCTGGAAACCGGCAGACAGGCTATGACCGGCAATCATATAAGTGAACAGCGCACTGGAAAGACGGCTGTCAACTTTGCCTTTGGTGACGCCATCGCCGTAATAACCGAACGTGTAGAACGCCGGATCATTGCCATTGGCGCCATCAGAGCTGTTGTCGAAGTAACGCAGGTCCGAACGCAATACGCCTGGCCCTACGGGCATGTCGTATTTCAAGCCGAGAAAGTGTTGTTTGTAAAAGTCTTTCAAGTTGCCGTAGTAATACTGAACGGTCAGGTCTTTAGTCGGTTTGTAATCCACACCGCCGTAATAGAACTTGTTAACGAACTCGCCGCTCACCGCGTTATTCGCGCCAGGTATCGACATCCCCATCTGGTTACTCGACCCACGACCTTTCACATGTTCCAGTTGGCCGAGGGTAAAGGTGAAGTTATCCAGATCTTTGGATTGAACCTGACCGCCATTGAAAGTCTGTTGCAGCATGCGGTCGGTGGAGATCACCACCGGCAGCATAGGCACCAGTGTGCCGTAGCGGAACTCGGTTTTGGACACCAGTGCCTTGGCGGTCAGGCCAATGCTGCCGAACTCATCTACCGCCCGGCCATCGCTGTCAGTCGGAAACACGTTACCGTTGAATGCCGTGCTGGTCGGGTTGTAATGGCGGCCTTTACCGGAATCCAGACGAATACCGAGCATGCCCAGCGCGTCTACACCGAAACCTACAGTGCCCGGGGTATAACCGGAACGGAAATCAAAAATGAAACCCTGGCCCCACTCCTGAGTGTAATTAGGATCCGCAGTACCACTGCGGTTGTCCGCGTTACTGAAGAAGTTACGTGCCAGAACACTGGCCTTGCTGTCTTCGACAAAACCGGCACTGAACGCCTGTTGGGCCATGACCATTCCACAAATACCAGCCACCACGCGGGGTGAGCGATAAATAAGCTCCATCGAGATATCCTTAGCTGTAAGTAAGTGTTGTAAGCAGTCAGGAGTGGGCAGTGAGTTTCTTATTATTTCGACGCAGTAGATTGAGTAGCAGCTAACAACTTAACGGGCGCCAGGCGAACTAAAATCAGTAATGCGATAACACCCAGCCCGGCACACATCAACAAACCAACACCCACCGAACGCGCCAACGCATCACGCGCCAGCTCCAGTAGTTGATGATTCCCACCAACGGCCGGGGTTGAATTGAGTAAAACCTGCGGGTCGATATAGCGAGCCAGTTCTCCTTCCTGGCCCGCCGCCAGAAACACTCGATTCAAATGGCTCACGTACAGCAGGTTGACCAGCACGCCCATGGCCGCTGTGCCCAGCAAACCACCGACCAATCGCAATGACTGAGTCAAGGCGGTTGCAATGCCGAGAAACTGCCGCTCAGCCAGGGTCTGGGTGAAGACGGTCAGGTTGAGCAAGATGAATCCCAGACCCACACCGGCCAGCAGAATCAACACCAGCAAGGTATTGAAAGAAGCCTGTCGCCCCGCCAGCGACAGCCCGACGCACGCCAGCAGCAAGGCGACGAACCCGGCCAGCGGCAACAGATTGGGGTTACGCAGCCGGGTCACGATACGGCTGTTGACGATCGCGCCAAGAGTGATACTCAACGCCAGCGGCGTAATCAACAAACCAGCGTCCTTGGGCGAGTATCCGTAGCTGCCCTGCAGCAACAGCGGCAGGTAAAACAGCAAGGTAAACATGATCGCGCCGGCCAGCATCGACAGCAAAAAAAGAATGCGCAGGCTCGGCACTGCAAACATCGCCGGGGGCAGTAATGCGGATTTGCAGCGACGCTCCCAGAACCAGAGCGCTGCGACAGAGAGCAGGCAAATCAAACCCAATGCGGCGCTTAATGCCGTGCTGGAATGCCCCATCCACTCAGCCCCCAGTTGCAGACTGCCCAATGCCAGGGCAATCAAGAGAGCACCTGGCCAGTCCAGACGAATGCCTGTCACTTGCACCGGCCGGTAATACGGCAGATAACGCCAGGCAAAAAACAGTGCCAGGCAACCCAGCGGCAAATTGAGATAGAACACCGATCGCCAGCCATAAGCTTCGGTCAGGAAACCACCCAGCCCGGGACCAATCGCATTGACCACGCTGAACAGCGCACTGAGCATCATCTGCCAGCGCAGTCGTTGCCGGGTATCCGGGAACAACTCCGGAATACAGGCGAACGCGGTTCCGATCAGCATGCCGCCGCCGACACCCTGCAACGCGCGGCCGATGACCAGCACCAGCATATCGTTGGCCAAGGCGCAGACCAGCGAAGCAAGGGTGAAGACGATGGTCGCGGCGATCACAAACGGCTTGCGACCGTAGTAATCGCCAAGCCTGCCGAACACCGGAATGGTGACAATCGAGGTCAGCAGATAACCCGTGGCGACCCAAGCGTAGAGCTCAAAACCTTGCAGCTCGGCGACAATGCTCGGCAAGGCGTTGCCGATCACCGTCTGATCCAGAGCCGAGAGCATCAGCACCAGTGAGATCCCAAGCATCGCCAACAAGGCTTGCCGGAAACTCAGCGCGCTCACCTGGGTCGTCATGCTCGCGCCTCAGCTCAATGCGGCAAGGGCGGTGGCGATTCGCGAACAACCCTCTTCCAGGGTTTCCAACGCCGTGGCGATGGACATCCGGAAGAAAGGTGCCAAACCATAGGCTGTACCGGCTACAACTGCTACGCCCTGGCTTTCCAGCAAATACATCACCACATCGGCGTCGGTTTCCAAAGGCTTGCCATCGGGTCTGGTTTTACCGAGCAATGCCCCACAGTTGACGTACAGGTAGAACGCGCCGTTGGGTTTGAGGCAGCTCAGGCCGTCGATGGCGTTGATCCGTTCCAGACAGCGGTCGCGACGTCGCTGGTAAACCACCACGCTCTCTTTTACAAAAGACTGATCACCGTTCAGCGCTGCCACCGCCGCCGCCTGACTGACTGAACTGGCGTTGCTGGTCGACTGCGACTGCAAGGTCGCCATGGCATTGATAAGGTCAGCCGGACCGGCCGCGTAGCCGATACGCCACCCCGTCATGGCGTACGTCTTCGAAACGCCATTGATCACCAGCACGCGATCACGCAGCGCCGGTTCAACGGTCAGGATGTGAGCGTTGGGTGCATCGTCGAAACGAATGTGCTCGTAGATGTCATCGGTCATCACCAACACGTCGGGGAAATCCAGCAACACGTCGGCCAAGGCCCGCAGCTCTTCAGCGCTGTAACTGGCGCCGGTCGGGTTGCTGGGTGAGTTGATCAGCAGCCAGCGAGTGCGCTGGGTAATTGCGGCACGTAATTGCTCTGCGGTGAGCTTGAAGCCGTTTTCTTCCGGGCAGGCCAGCGTCACCGGCTCGCCTTCGCAGGCCAGCACCATGTCCGGGTAAGACACCCAGTAAGGTGCAGGAATCAGCACTTCATCCCCTGCCCCGAGGGTCGCGGCAAACGCGTTGAAGATCGCGCTCTTGGCACCACTGGTGACGACCACTTGCGACGCCGGGTAATCCAGGCTGTTTTCACGGGCCAGTTTGGCGGCGATGGCCTGGCGCAGTTCAAGGGTGCCGGCGTTGAGGGTGTAGCGGGTTGCGCCATTTTCGATGGCGGCGCTGGCGGCTTCGCGAATGTGTTTTGGGGTATCGAAGTCGGGCTCGCCGACGACCAGGTTAATGATCGATTTGCCCTGGCGACGCAGTTCGTTGGCACGGTCGGCAGCGGCGCTGCTCGGCGAAGGTTTGATGCGTTGCACGCGGGCGGCGATGCGGGAGGCGTTCAAGGTGGTGATCCTCGGAGGTGACATTCGAGGCTCTACGTTACGAGGCTGCATCCTTTAGCAGATAAGACAGTTTCGTTCTGGGTTAATAGGAAGTGCTTATGACCGGGCATGGATCAGCTATGCACCAAAATGGAACGACTGAGTCTTTACTGTGCTTTGCGCAGGCACAATTGCGCGCAACACTCGTGGTCATAGCAAAGGCTTATAGGTTAGGGGTGGACCTTTGAGCGTTGGTATCTACGCAACACCTGTATATGTGTACATATCCGTTACTGCGTTATGGCTGATATTGGTTGCGCTTTTACAGCGCCTCACTTTTGAAAGGAGCCCAAAAGTAAGCAAAAGGCTCTTGCCCC
>NZ_JAWHNU010000027.1:0-12580 GCF_032582135.1 Pseudomonas syringae group sp. J309-1
CGGGCCATGGATGGCCCATTGCGGCGGCCCACGGTTCAGGATCTGCGGGCGGGTACACCGAGCGACAGCGAGGTGCCAAGTGGTGGGGCAAGAGCGTTTTGCTTACTTTTGCGCTCTATCAAAAGTGAGGCGCTGTAAGAGCGCAACCAATAGCAGCAATGACCGCGGTAACGGATATGTACGCAAGAATCACGATATGAAGATGTGTAGGTACCGATGCTGGTTCACAATAGGTTCGCTACGAACTTAAGACAACCCCGCCTCCCCCCAATGTGTCTTATAATCCCCGGTTCTTGTAGCGCTGTCGGGCTGATCCTGCGGCCCGGAAACTGGATTTTTTCATGTTACGAATCACCGAACTCAAGCTGCCGATCGACCACCCGGACGAAGACCTGCGTCCCGCCCTCCTGCAGCGCTTGGGCATCGCCAGCGATGAACTGCTGGAATTCACCCTGTTCAAGCGCAGCTACGATGCGCGCAAAAAGTCTTCCGAGCTGTGCTTCATCTACACCATCGATTTCGAAGTGCGTGATGAAGCCGCCCTGCTGTTGCGTCATGCAGATGATCGTCATCTCAACCCCGCGCCAGACGTCAGCTATAAAGTCGTTGGCCATGCGCCAGAAGGACTGACCGAACGCCCAGTGGTCGTCGGCTTCGGCCCCTGCGGGATTTTCGCGGGGCTGCTGCTGGCACAGATGGGCTTCAAACCGATCATCCTTGAGCGCGGCAAGGAAGTCCGTCAGCGCACCAAAGACACCTGGGGCCTGTGGCGCAAGAACGTGCTGAACCCCGAGTCCAACGTGCAGTTTGGCGAAGGCGGCGCCGGGACCTTCTCCGACGGTAAGCTGTACAGCCAGATCAAAGACCCGAAATTTCACGGTCGCAAGGTCCTGCACGAGTTCGTCAAAGCTGGCGCACCTGAGGAAATTCTCTACGTCAGCAAACCCCACATCGGTACATTCCGACTGACTGGCGTCGTGGAAAACATGCGTCACCAGATCGAAGCGCTGGGCGGTGAAGTGCGCTTCGAGCAACGCGTGACCGACGTGCTGATCGACAACGGCCAACTGCAAGGTGTGGTGCTCGATGGTGGCGAGCGTATCGACTCCCGGCACGTGATCATGGCCTTGGGGCACAGCGCTCGTGACACATTCAGGATGCTCCACAGCCGTGGCGTTTACATGGAAGCCAAGCCGTTTTCCGTGGGCTTCCGCATTGAACACCCACAATCGCTGATCGACCGCGCTCGCCTGGGCAAGTACGCCGGGCATCCAAAACTGGGGGCGGCCGATTACAAGCTGGTTCACCACGCTAAAAACGGTCGTTCGGTGTACAGCTTCTGCATGTGCCCGGGCGGTACGGTGGTGGCCGCGACGTCAGAACCCAATCGCGTCGTCACCAACGGCATGAGCCAGTACTCACGTAACGAACGCAATGCCAACTCAGGCATCGTGGTCGGTATTACCCCCGAAGATTATCCGGGCAGCCCACTGGCGGGCATCGAACTGCAAGAGCGTCTTGAATCCCACGCCTATGTGCTGGGCGGAAGTACTTATGAAGCGCCTGCGCAGTTGGTTGGTGATTTCATTGCAGGCAAAACATCGCAGGCACTCGGTAGCGTAGAGCCATCCTACAAGCCGGGCGTCAAGCTGGTGGATCTGGCAGACGCCCTGCCCGCTTATGCCATCGAAGCCATTCGTGAAGCACTGCCAGCGTTCGATAAGCAGATCAAAGGTTTTGCCCTGCATGACGCCGTACTGACCGGGATCGAAACCCGTACTTCTGCGCCATTGCGTATCACCCGAAACGAAAGCATGCAAAGCCTGAACGTCAAAGGCCTGTTTCCGGCCGGTGAAGGTGCGGGTTACGCCGGGGGCATCTTGTCAGCCGGGGTTGATGGCATCCGAATCGCTGAGGCTTTAGCAAGAAGCATGTTGGGTATCGAAGCCTGATCGAAGTGAGATTTCAGAAGATTCCCACACCATAAAAAGAATCTTCCTACTACTAAAAACGCACTAACTGACAGACTTGGAAACACTCTAAACCGGTCATTCCGCTTAGAACAAAAACGAATATAACTTTTGTTTTAACGACGGGAAGTCCGGGTTAGGGTGTCGCTCCTTTTTGTTGGATGGGAGCGCAAACCTTGCCTCTGCGTATTACTGTCACTCGTTTTTTCCAGCTTGAAGCGGCGGGTGGTCTGTTATTGATCGCCGCCGCTGCGTTGGCGCTGCTCATCAATAACTCGCCGCTGTCGTGGATGTACAACGCGTTCCTCGACACCCCCGTTGTGGCGCAGATCGGCGCTGTAAAAATCGCCAAGCCACTATTGCTGTGGATCAACGATGGGATGATGGCGCTGTTCTTTCTGCTGATTGGCCTGGAGGTTAAACGGGAAGTTCTGGAGGGCCATCTTTCACGCCCCTCGCAGATCATTCTTCCGGGCACGGCGGCCATTGGCGGTATGGTGATTCCGGCGCTGGTGTTCTGGGCGCTGAACAAAGGTGATACGGCGGCGATGAATGGCTGGGCGATTCCTATGGCCACCGACATTGCTTTCGCGCTGGGCGTGCTGGCGTTGCTGGGCAAGCGAGTCCCGGTGTCGCTCAAGCTGTTTCTGATGACGCTGGCGATCATCGATGACCTCGGCGCGATCATCGTCATCGCGCTGTTCTATTCAGGCGAACTGTCGAACCTGTCGCTGATCCTGGCGGGCTCTTCGATCGCGGCGTTGATTGCGATGAACAGGTTAGGCGTACGTAAGCTGGGCCCTTATCTGCTGATCGGTCTGCTGCTCTGGGTCTGCGTACTCAAAAGCGGTGTGCATGCGACGCTCGCGGGCGTGGTGTTGGCGTTCTGTATTCCTTTGCGCACAGTTGACCACGACTCATCACCACTGCTGACCCTGGAACACGCGCTGCATCCTTGGGTCGCTTACGGCATTCTGCCGCTATTCGCCTTTGCCAACGCTGGCGTCTCCCTGAGTGGCGTGACACTGGAAAGCTTCACCCATCATGTGCCAATGGGCATCGCAGCTGGCTTACTGCTGGGCAAGACTGTTGGCGTGTTTGGTCTCACCTGGCTTGCGATCAGGATCGGTATCGCCAAACTCCCCGGCGGAGCCAACTGGGGTCAGGTGCTGGGTGTCTCGATTCTCTGCGGGATTGGTTTCACCATGAGCCTGTTCGTCGGCTCGCTGGCGTATGTGCCAGGCAGTAGCGAATACGCGGGCGTGGATCGCATGGGGATTCTGACCGGTTCGATACTCGCGGCCTTTATCGGTTATGCCGTCATGGCAGTCAGCAGTCGGAAAAATCCAGTCCGTTGAATTGAAATTAATCTTTTGTAGGAGCTGCCGAAGGCTGCGATAGCGGTATGTCAGGATGAATGCATCGCAGCCTTCGGCAGCTCCTACAGGGAAAGCATTTGCTGCGCGACACAGGAAACAGCGTGATGCCAAAGTCACCAACGATCACCCACAAAAAACCCGATCACCAGGATCGGGTTTTTATGTTTCAAGACGCTACTGAAACGGTGCAGTCACTCAATGAGAGACGCGGCTGGTACCGTTGACGGTCATGATGCGAACGCGCTCGCCCACCCGGAAAATCTCGTTTTCCTGAACTTGCTGCACGTAAGCACGCATAGAGCCATCGTCTTCACGCACAGTGATTTCAACGCCCTGGGTACGGGTCAGACCTTCTTCAGTGGCAGAACCCAGCAAGCCACCCGCTACCGCACCGATAACGGCCATGACGATGCTGCCACGGCCACCACCGATGGCACTGCCGCCGACGCCACCGACGACCGCGCCAGCACCCGCGCCGATTGGCGTCTTGCTGCCTTCGATCTTGACCGGACGCAGAGATTCGATGGTGCCCAGGCGAACGGTCTGCACTGTCCGCGCTTCGTCACGGGAATAAGAGTCGCCAGTCAGGTTCGACATGCAGCCAGTGAGGGTCATGGCCAAAGCAGTGAACGTGGCAACCAGCAGAACAGACTTACGCATAAAGGTATCTCCAGAGGAACATGCAGCCATTAGACTCTGCGCTGTGAGCGCTGTCACGTGCCGCACCTCGTTAATTTATTTTCATTCAGGCGGTATACAGCACCGGCTGCCGTAACTCTAGGACGAGTTGGCAGCCGAATAATTCAAACAGACCGATGGGTTAACAGGCGGCTAAGGAGCCAGACGCTCGCGCGTCCACTGTGTGTCCACAAGGCGATAATTCAGACGGTCGTGCAGACGACTTGGACGGCCTTGCCAGAACTCGATGCGCTCAGGCAGCAGACGGTAACCACCCCAGTGCTCAGGGCAATGCGGCTGGATGTCCATGAAGCGTTGCTCGGTGGCTTTAATCATCCCTTCAAGCTCGGCGCGATCGGCGATAACCCGACTTTGAGGTGAAGCCCAGGCCCCAAGACGGCTACCCAAAGGACGCACCTGAAAATAGGCGTCGGACTCTTCGGGAGTGACTTTCACCACTTGCCCCTCAATCCGTACCTGACGCTCCAGCGTCGGCCAGAAGAACGTCATCGCCGCGAACGGACGTGCTGCCAGTTGCTGCCCTTTGGCGCTGTCGTAGTTGGTGAAGAACGTGAAGCCTTCAACATCCAGGCCCTTGAGCAAGAGAATGCGGCAATGTGGACGGCCTTGATCATCAACCGTCGCCAGCGTCATCGCATTGGCCTCAACAGGTGCCTGCTCGGTTTTGACCGCCTCGGCAAACCATTGATGAAAAAGCGCGAACGGCTCATCGGGTGCCTGCGCTTCAGTCAAACCATCGCGGGCATAGTCACGGCGCATATCAGCCAGAGACTGGGTCATGACGTCTTTCCTTGATTGAAAAACAACGTCGCAGACTCGCGCATTCAGGCGCGAGTCTGCGAGTGTTTTAGTTGCTGGCCTGATCGGTAGCCGCAGGTTTCTTCTTCACTGCGGCCTTGGCAGGAGCAGCCTTGGCGGGCGTCGCCTTTTTCGCCGGAGCGGCTTTCTTGGCAGCAGGCTTGCTCGCAGCAGCTTTCTTGGCCGGTGCTGCTTTGGCTGGCGCAGGAGCAACGGCTGGCGCTGGTTTGACGTCTTGAGCAGCAACCATGGTCGGCGCTGGCGGCAAGGCGTATTTGCTCATCAGCGCGAGCATGGTGTTTTCCGGCGTCATGACGATTTCCACACGACGGTTCAGCTTGCGACCTTCAGCGCTGTCATTGGCTGCACGGGGCATGACGGCGCCCATGCCACGCAGGCTCAGGCGATTACGCTCCAGACCACTGAGGCGGAAAATAGCCGCAACCGACTGGGCGCGTTCCTGGCTGATTTTCTGATTCGCCGGGGCTGCGCCGGTGGTGTCCGCGTGACCCAATACCAGAACAGCGGTTTTCGGATCAGCTTCAACCAGTTTGGCCAGACGCGTGATCGGGCCCAGTGTCACTGGCAGCAACATGGCCGGACGATCAGGGTTGAACGAGCTGTCTACAGGGGCAGTGATCACCAGAACATCTTCACGACGCTCAAGTTCGAACGGGCTGTCCTTGATGGCCAGGCGCAGGCGTGGCTCGTAGTCATCCAGCCAGGCCTGAGTCACTTTAGGATCAACCTTGGGCACTGCCTTGGCTTCTTCTTTCTTGTCGCCGCCGAACGGCCACCACCACTTGCTATCGGTTTCACTCTTGGCAATCAGCGGCGGCACGCTCTTGTCCGCTGGTTTGGCGGCGGGTGCTGCAGCCACTTCAGCTTTTGGCTCGGCACTGTCACTGGATGCGAACGGCCAGTACCAATGAGTGCCGCTCTCGGCCTTGGCTACTGGAGCAGCAGGCTTGGCAGCAGCAGCGGCAGGAGCTTTTTCCGGGGATTTGACAGGTGCTGCGTCGGCAACCTTGTCAGAGCCGAACGACCACCAGCTGTTGCCAGCGTCAGCGGAATCATTTTTTGGCGTTTGCGCACAGCCGGTTACGGCGAGGCAAAGGGCGATTGCGAGGCTTTTATTGGATGACATGGATGACCCACAAAAAGTAGTAAACAGACAATGAACTTGGCAGTGCCCATATAACACGCATAAACGGGCAGTTGGAAAAGGAAACCGTCGCACGGTTCCTGTTCGGGGGTATTAACTGACAGTCGGTATTAAACAATCACTTATGACGATAACTTAGCGCAAACACTCACCTAGCACTCGCACCAGATTCTGTGCTCGCGGATCCATCAATACATAGGGGCCGAGGGTGTTGGTGACGAAGCCGAATGCAACGTCGCGATCAGGGTCAGCAAAGCCGATCGACCCGCCAGCGCCAGGATGACCGAATGCTTTCGGGCCCAGACCGTAGGTAGCGTTGGGCACATCGGGCTGATCAAGCATGCAGCCCAGACCAAAGCGGGTCTGGGTTAACAGCGTTTTGTCCTGGCCTAGGCTGTGTTCGCGAGTCAGTTCGTTGAGCAGCTCAGGTTCCAGCAAGCTGCCCTCCAGCAGACCGTTGTAGAACCCGGCCAGACTGCGGGCATTGCCGTGCCCATTGGCAGCGGGTTGCTGCATGCGCCGCCACTCGGGCTTGTTGGTGCTGGTCATGATCGACGGAGGATTGGTAAACGCCCTCGCCGTCATCGAGTTGGGCTCGCGCATGGTGGTTTGCAGCAAGCGCTGGGCAGACTCATCACCTGCATTACCTTTGCTGCGAGCGATGTGCGCAACGCGATGAAATTCTTCATCAGGCAGGCCGACGTGGATATCCAGCCCCAGCGGACGAGAAATGCGTGCAGCGATGGCCTCGCCGGGCCCGCGCCCGTCCGCACGACGAAGCACTTCGCCCACCAGCCAACCGTAAGTGATAGCGGCATAGCCATGGCCTTGTCCGGGCGTCCACCAAGGCTCTTCTGCGGCCAGCGCTTCGGTCATAGTGGTCCAGTCATAAAGTGCTTCAGCGGGGAGCATTTCGCGCAGAGCAGGAAGACCGGCCTGATGACACAACAATTGGCGCAGGGTAACTGCGCCCTTGCCTGCCTCTGCGAATTCAGGCCACAGGCGGGAAACAGGCTCGTCGAGCTTTAGCTTGCCTTCACCGACCAGTTGCAGGGCAGTGACGGCGGCGAAGGGTTTGGTGCAGGAAAACAGGTTGGCGATGGTATCGGTGTGCCAGGCCTCGGCCCCGTCCTTGTCGGCCGTGCCAGCCCAGAGGTCAATGACGGTTTCACCGCCAATTTGAATGCACAGCGCTGCGCCACGCTCCTGGGTATCGTCGAAGAGCGCCGCAAACGCTTCGCGCACTGCCTCGAACTTAAGCTCGAAATGACCCTGAATCTGCACCCGCTGGCTCCCGGATTGGCTGATGAAAAAAGTGGCGTGCATTGTTTCAGCGATTGAGGAGTTTGTGAACAGACGTAGGTGGATACATCGCTGCCGAGAGGCCAACTCTGGACCCAAGGAGCTCACCGAGGTTACGAGGCCAGCGATGACGGAGTATCAAGCAAACCGCTATCTCTGGCCTCGTAACCTCGGTGAGCTCCTACAGGGATTGGGGTCAATCTGAAAGCGATTGCGATGTATCAGACGCCGCAAACTCGAATCAGGAAATTTCGCGCCTGAACGGCGGCAGCGCATTCAGGATCGCCTTGCCGTAACGCTGGGTTACCACTCGCCGATCCAGGAGCGTGATGGTTCCGCGGTCCTCCTCGGTACGCAGCAAGCGACCGCAAGCCTGCACCAGCCGCAATGAAGCATCCGGCACGGCAATTTCCATGAACGGGTTGCCGCCGCGCGCCTCGATCCACTCGGCCAGAGCCGCCTCGACAGGATCGTCCGGCACGGCAAAAGGAATCTTGGCAATCACCACGTGCTCGCAATACGCGCCCGGCAAATCGACACCTTCGGCGAAGCTTGCCAGCCCGAACAGCACGCTGGAGTCACCACCATCGACCCGGGCCTTGTGTTTGTTGAGCGTCTCCTGCTTGGACAGGTTGCCCTGGATGAACACCTGCTTGCGCCAGTCGCGCTCCAGCCCATCGAAAACGTCCTGCATCTGTTTACGCGATGAGAACAGCACCAGGGTGCCCCGCGAGCCTTCGACCAGCCCCGGCAACTCGCGAATGATCGCAGCGGTGTGCGCCACAGAATCACGTGGGTCGGCTTTCAGATCCGGCACGCGCAACACCCCGGCGTCGGCGTGATGAAACGGACTGGGCACGACCGCCGTCACAGCCACCTTGGGCAGACCGGCACGCATTCGGAAGCGGTCGAACTTGCCCAGGGCAGTCAGCGTCGCGGAGGTCACCAACGCGCCATAAGCAACGCTCCACAGATTGCGACGGAGCATCTCGGCCGCCAGGATCGGGCTGGCGTTGACTTCGATATCAAACAACGCACCGCTGTCGGCCAGGGTCAGCCAGCGCGCCATGGGCGGGCTGTCTTCCGGGTCTTCAGCGGTGAAGGCCGTCCATAATTCCCAGTTGCCATGGGCCCGGGCCAGCAGGCTACCAAACAGCGGATACCATTCTTCGGCCTGATGGCTGGCAATGCCGATATTCACTTCACCATCCATGCCTTCCTTGAGCAGGTCGGCCAGACGGGTGAACAGGTCATCAAGACGGGCAAAGCCTTTCTTCAACTCGATGCCCATTTCACGAATGTGTTCCGGCACCACGCCACCGATGAACCGATGACGCGGGCGCTCTCGCCCTTGCATGTCCTCACCGGCGCGGAAATCAGCCAGTTGCTCGCAAGCGCTGAACATGAATTGCTGCTGCGCCTTGATCTCCCGGGCCAGCTCCGGCACCTGCTCGATCAACTTGCCCAGATCGCCCGGCAGCGGATTTTGCGCCAGCAGCTTGGCGAGGTTCTTGGCAGTCTGTTCCAGCCAGTCCGCTGTAGAACGAAGCCGCGTGTAATGTGCGAAATGGCCAATCGCTTTGTCAGGCAAGTGGTGCCCTTCGTCGAACACATACAAAGTGTCACGAGGATCGGGCAATACCGCACCGCCCCCCAAGGCCAGATCCGCCAGCACCATGTCGTGGTTCGTCACGATCACGTCGACTTTTCCCATACCTTCGCGAGCTTTATAGAAGGCGCATTGTTGAAAGTTCGGACAATGGCGATTTGTGCACTGGCTGTGATCAGTGGTCAGACGCGCCCAATCCTGATCTTCCAGCGCCTGCGGCCAGCTGTCCCTGTCGCCGTCCCATTTATTCCCGGCGAGCTTTTCGATCATGCTCGTGAACAGTTTCTGACTGGCCTCATCGACCTCGATCTTGAAGCCTTCTTCTTCGAAAAGCTGTGCAGTGGCGTTGGTCGCGTCGCCTTCCTGCAACAACATGTCGAGCTTGGACAGACACATGTAGCGGCCACGCCCCTTGGCCAGGGAGAACGTGAAGTTCAGGCCGCTGTTGCGCATCAGGTCGGGCAGGTCCTTGTGGACGATCTGCTCTTGCAGCGCGACGGTCGCGGTGGCGATCACCAGACGCTTGCCCGCCAGCTTGGCGGTGGGGATTGCCGCGATGGCATACGCGACAGTCTTGCCAGTACCGGTGCCCGCTTCCACCGCCACGACCGCGGGGTCGCTGGTACGTCGGCCTTCTTCATCGGTATCGATATCGCCCAATACTTTGGCGACCTCGGCGATCATCAAACGCTGGCCATAGCGCGGCTTGAGGCTCTTGGCTTCGAGGAAACGCGAGTAGGCGCCCTGAATCTGGGATTTGAGTTCGTTGCTGATCATGGGTTTTGTTGGCTCGGGCGCTACAGGCATCGGTAAAAATTAAAGCGTAAAACGCTGGATATATCTTCAGTAGTTCCAGCAGGCGGCTATCATACCCCGCAAATTCCATCCGCGCAGAACGGAGTACCTGATGACACCCTTTTCCCTCGTCTACACCCTGCATGTTTTGGCCGCGCTGGTCTGGGTTGGCGGCATGTTTTTCGCCTGGATGGTCCTGCGACCAGCGGTCGTCAGCGCATTACAGGGTCCGGCCCGCCTGAAATTGTGGCTGGAAGTGTTTCCGCGATTTTTTGTCTGGGTGTGGGCGGTCGTGGTGGTCTTGCCTATTACCGGGGTCGGCATGATCCAGCTGCAGTTCGTCAGTTTCGAAACCGCGCCGCGCTATGTGCAGGTAATGATGGGGTTATACGTGGTGATGACCGCGCTGTTCATCCGCATTCAGTCACTGCAACTGCCCGAACTGCGGCGTGCGGTTGAAGCCGAACAATGGGCTGAAGGTGCAGCGGCGCTGGGCCGGATTCGACGGCTGGTGGGGATCAACCTGTTGGTCGGCCTGACGGTCGTGGCGATTGCAGCGGCCCGGCCTGGCTTCTGAATAAACTCCGGTCTGTAGGAGCGCGCTTGCCCGCGATTCGGTCTGATCAGTCGGTGGATATATCGCCTGTGCTGACGCAATCGCGGGCAAGCGCGCTCCTACGGGTAACGAAGTATTCCAAATAAGATAGTTGTAGTTGGTACAAGGTCTGGCGGTTGTCGCGCGGGACGTTACAACCGCTGCAACGTCAACGCACCAGCAGGTCCAGCCGCACCCGGCTGACCCGCGTCACCGGCGCGTCCGGCCTTGCCGCCATCCGCCCGATACACGAAGCAACCTTTGGATGCGCCACCTTTACCCGGTTTGCCACCGGCACCGGCCAAACCACCGGCTCCGCCCTGAACGTCCACCTTGATGCGCTCAACAGGGAAGTCCCGCGGCAATTCCAAACGCACCTGCGCACCGGCTGCACCGTCGTGGCCATTGCCGCCGTTATCGCCGTTGTAACCGCGTCCAGCGCTGCCCACCACACAACCAGGCGCTTGACCGTTTGCGCCATCCAGGCCGACATATCCCGGCGAACCGGCACCGCCCCGGGCATCGACGAACAGCTCTTCGCCCTGCAAATGCTCGACGCGCAAGTTCAGGTTACGACCCGGTAATGGAGGCTTTTCGTAAGTACCCGGTGCGCCGCGAGCAGTAATCTGGCTGCCCGTGCCCAGCTCACCCTGGCGGACCACCAGATTGAGCGCCTGGCTGCTAGGTACGATGGCGATGCGCGCTTCGTGGCCCAACACCAGTTGATCGACTTTCACCTCAGTCAGCCCGGACGGAATCAGCAAGGTGCCGTAATCCGCCACTTCCAGGCGCTCAAGTTGCAACACGCTGGTCTGGCTTGGCAGACGCATCAGTGAATGGGATTCGACAGTGATGGTCTGAGCCATGGCCCAAGGGCTGCAAAAGGCAGCCAGCAAACAAAGCTTACGCATGAGCGGCCTCCTGGGCTTTTTTCGGGAGAGACTTGATGTGGAAGATGCCAAACAGAAGTATACGCAGCCGGTCGCGCCAGGGACGTGGACGTCCGCGCAAGCTGCCATTGAACAGCAACAGCTCAGCGACATGAATCAGCGCCAGAAGGCCGCCCGCAAGCTTGATCAGAGGATCAAACGGCGTCGGCAGCGCCACCATCAAACTGAACAAAACCACCAGCCAGAACGCTGCGGTCAACAGTTTCCCCAATCCCCAAAACACCTTCATTGCCAGAGCCTGTCCGTAATTGTCATGTCTGCAAACGCTTATCGTTGCGAGAAAATTCTGCGCGCACAGTAAACGCCTGCGAGGTGAAATATGCCAGCGCACGACCGAAATTTAATCTGACACGGGGATCGGCTGAATCGGCACTGGCCCGGCACGCATGCCGGGCCAGTGCTTGGAGGTGCTGCGTTAACGGTTGATCTGGATCTCGACACGCCGGTTCAGGGAGCGACCACTGGCAGTCGAGTTGTCGGCAACCGGGCGCGCTTCGCCGTCACCTTCAACAGAAACAAATGCACTGCGTGGAATCCCGGTACTTACCAGGTAGTCAGTCACCGACATGGCACGTTTCTGGGAGAGCTTCTGGTTGTAAGTGTCACTGCCGACACTGTCGGTGTGACCGCTGACACGCAGTTATGCGCTGGGTGCTTCGCGTTTCAGACGGGTAGAGATGAGATCAAGCTTCGACTTGTCGGCAGCGGTCAGGCGCGCAGAGTCGAACTCGAACAGTACGTCATTGATGACAATGACCTCCTCCTTGATGACCACCACCTCTTCAACGACTACGGGTGGAGCTGGCGGCGCCAACGGGCAACCGGTCGCGTCTACGGCAACACCTTTTGGTGTGTCCGGGCATTTGTCGACGCTGTTTTTCACGCCATCGCCGTCATCGTCGCCATCACCATGAACCCAGCAATACGCGCCAGCCATAATACCCACTGCGCCCCCCAGACCGGCTGATACGGCTGCGCTCTGAAATGCTCCCGCCGCCGCACCCGCCACGCCGCCGCCCAATGCGCAGAGTGGCCAGTCAGTCTTCTGCAGGCCCGCACAACCGGTTAAAACGCTGGTAACCAAAATCAGAGGTAATGCTGTCCGGATTATTCTCATTAGTTTTCTCCCAAGGTTCGGCCCAATCCGCCGCTCATGGAGTAAAGACAGCAAAGTGCCAGCCTGCCACTTTTGGCCTTGTTTTATTGGGGCTTCAGGCCTTCTGGAGCGATATATCTCTCGGTAGGAGCCAACTTGTTGGGTGGGACGTGGAAGAGGTGCAACCCCCCGCAAACAAATTTGCTACAACCCCGCCTGTAT